>JAOQAA010000109.1 GCA_025963815.1 Capsulimonas sp. | reverse complement strand
CTCAGTCTATTTCCTCGTCTCCCCTGGTTTCACAGTCCCGCGCGTCGGCGCGTGCGGCCGCGATCCTCTCCGAACGGATCCGTATGGGCGTGTATAGCTCCGGGCAGCCGCTTCCTACGGAACGAGTCCTGGCCGCCGACCTTCAAGTCAACCGGCGCTCCGTGCGGAACGCCATCGATCAGCTTGTCCAGGAAGGTCTCGTTTTCCAGCGCCCCAACTGCCGTCCGACGGTCGGCCCATCGCCGGACGAGACTGCGGAGATGGCGGACGGGGCCGGTGGATCGCGCATTTCGGCGTCGAACCTCATCGCTTTGATCATGTGGCACGGCGGAGGGCCGCTGGAGCGGGCCGGCTCCTCTCAGCAGCGGATCTTCTGGGGAATCAATCAGGCGCTGAAGAAGTTCGGATACCACGCGGTGTTTCTAGATCTGGGCGATTTGATTGGAATGGAGGCGGAGACGGCGGCGCAAGAAGCCGCGCATCTGCGTTATATCCGCGATCAGAAGTTCGGGGGCGCCCTCTTTTATCCCTACGCCTATCGACATAACAGCGCATTGGTGCGGGAAGTCAGCCGCAGTGTCCCGCTCGTTCTTCTTGACCGGAAGATGCCCGGCGTGGATCTCGACTTTGTTGGGGTCGAGAACCACGGTGCGCTGTTTGAAGCCACCGATCATCTCATCGCGCAGGGGCATCGCCGGATCGCGCACGTCACGCGCAGCGAGCCGATCCAGTCCGTACAGGATCGGGTCGAAGGATACCTCGACGCCATGCGCGGCGCGAGCGATCCTGACGCCGTTCGGGTGACTGGCGCCACCGACATTACAGAGATGGTCCTGACCGTGCCGTCGTATGAAGACGACCGCGACTGGACTGTCGTGGACGCCGTCTTCCGCCTGCCGCAGGGCCAGCGGCCGACAGCAGCCGTGTGCTTTACCGATTACATGGCGGACAGCCTTGCGAAGCGCCTCGAATACTTGGGACTTTCCGTCCCGAAGGACGTCGCACTGACAGGATTCGACAATATTGTCCCAGCCTTGCCCAATGGCGTTGGCTTAACGTCCATGGCGCAGCCCTACGAGCAGATCGGCGCAATAGCAGTCGACCTCTTGATGCGTCGCATCAAAGATCCTGGGGCCGAGCCGAAATCCGTTGAACTGCCGGCGAGCCTGATCGTACGTGCAAGCAGCACTGGATAAAAATATTCCCTTGGTTGGATTTACTCTGGGGTGCACCAAATTTATTTTCTGAGTATTTGACTTTTTTGGTGCGCATTATATTGACATGGTGCATTCTCTGTGTTATACTGATGGTGCGCTGGTCTTATTATAGAAAGAGGGAGATTCTTTTTATGCTTCGACAGACTAAGTCAAACGGTTTTACACTTATTGAGTTGCTCGTCGTTATTGCTATTATCGCAATACTTGCCGCAATCCTCTTTCCTGTCTTCGCTAAGGCTCGTGAGAAGGCGAGACAAATTTCGTGCGCATCGAATTTGCGGCAGATCGGCATCGGGATGCTGCAATACACTCAGGACAACGATGAAAACTACCCGACTGGTTCGGCGGGCGTACTCGGAGAGGGCTGGGCCGGCACGGTCTATCCTTACGTCAAAAGCACCGGCGTTTTCAAATGTCCTGACGATAGCACGACGCAGCGCAGCAACGGCGCCGTCGTTTCCTATCCGGTTTCCTATGCCGGGAACCTGAACTTCCTGCGGTGGGACGGGGGAAGCGCCAACGATCCGCACACGGGGCAGTCGCTGGCTTCGCTGGCGTCGCCGGCCAAAACGGTGCTGCTTTGCGAGGCTACGAAGGTTTATGCGCCGGTGACGGATCCCCTGGAGCGAAACGGGGCGGATGGGCGAATGTCCGGTGTGACCAATGGTCCCTACGATGCGGGCCTCTATACCGATGCTGGCAACGGACAGTGGGGCCTGCTGGTTACGGGATGCCTTGGAGGCCTTGATTGTTCGGCGTACGTCAACCGAGATGGCGGCGTGCGCGGATATGCGTCGAAGACCGGCCTGCACACCGACGGCTCCAACTTTATGTTCACGGATGGGCATGTCAAATGGCTGAGAGGCTCTTCCATTTCCGGCGGCATGACCGCACAGGCGGAAGACTGCAACCAGGATGGATCGCCGGCGATGCCGGATTGCGGCGCCAATCCCTACATGGCCGCCGGAACGGGCAGCAGCCAGTTCGCGGGGACCTTCAGCACCCGATAACGGCAATCCAAATTGACTGCAAATTTCGGTTTTCATCCAATTGCCCTCCATATTCTCTTAAAGAGACCGTGGAGGGCTAGCTTTTCGTAAGATCGGAATGGTATAAGGCACATATGACGGCTAAATTCAACAATAACGACCCCCATTTACTTACACGGCGTGATATCGTGGCGGGCGCTTTCAAAACTATGCTCATCGCTTCCATCCTGCCTGCATCCCTGACCTCCTGCGAATCGGCGCCGGGACCGGCATCGACTTCGGCGGCGGCTTTGGCAGCGGGTTCGAAACCGTATCGCTCGATCAACATCATGAACTTCATCCGTGCGGAGGAGCCGCGCAATCCGATGGACTTGATCACGCCGGTGCGCGAGCAGATGGCGCTGTCCAAAGCGCACAACTTTCCGACGACCTGGCTGCTTCAATACGACGCGCTGGTTGAGGGGCCGTTTGTCGAGTTTTTGAAGGCCGAGATGCCGGCCGATCATGAAGTCGGTCTCTGGTTTGAGATGAACCGCAAGATCTGCGATGACGCCGGCGTGGCGTGGCGCGGTCGATCCGATTGGGAATGGGATTACCATGTCCCCGTGGCGTACTCGATTGGCTATACCCCGGAGGAACGCCGCAAGCTAGTCGACGCCGCCATGACGACGTTCAAGCGTGTCTTCGGCAAGGACATCAAATCAGTCGCCTGCTGGAATATGGAGGCCATTTCCGCCGCCTATTTCGCGGATAAGTACGATGTCGACGCCTTTGGCAATTGCCGGGATCAGCTGGCAACAGACGGGTTTACAGTCTGGGGCGCCCCGATCGCCGGCTACTATCCCAACCGCTTAAACGCCTTGAGCCCCGCAGTGGAAGCCAAGAACCAGATCTCGACGCCAATGTTTCGCCTGCTGGGTCAGGATCCCGTCTACTACTACGATAATACGCTCTCGTATCCCGACACGATGGAGCCCGTCTGGGCGACAGGCCGGTCCGAGAAGTTTGTCGATACGTTCCTAGACATGATCGCGCGCCAGCCGACCCAGGCGTTTGGTTACGCGCAGCTCGGCCAGGAAAACAGCTTCGGCTGGGACGAGATGAAGCAAGCGTTCCCGATGCAGATGGAGAAGCTGGCGAAGGAGCGTGACGCGGGTGGGCTCGTGGTCGAAACGATGGGGGAGACGGGACGCCGCTTCAAGCGCGCCTTCAAGTCGACTCCCACGCAGGCGCAGGTCATGCTGGAGGATCCTTTCGGAACTGCCGGCGCCTCGGACCGGCAGCTTGACGCCACCGCCGCTGTTAAGGCTCTCGTTCAGAATGACGCGCTTCGCGTCACGGTCAACAACGATCTGGTGGGTGATCCCGCGAATAACACCCACAAATATCTTCAGGTGAGCTACACGCTTGACGGCGCCGCTCACAGTCAGACCGGCGCCGAATTAGAGACTATTCAGATCCCTGGACCGGGAGAAACGCCTGGCAAGCTTGTCATCACCAAGGCCGTTTACGGCGTTTTGGACCGCGCTCCCGAGCGAACCGTCTGGTATCAAAGCAAACTCCAGCGCGCGAACCTGCATTTCCGAGGCGACCAGTTCTTCCTGCGCGATCTGCATGTCTACAATGACAAGTTCCCGCAGCCCTTCCTGACAGAGACCGTGAAGCAGCACGGTATCGAACAGCGTCTGCTGGCGGTGCTCGACGGCTACCATTGGAGCGATGACAAGGCCCGGTCCAACAATGGCGGAGAGCGCGCCATGGGCCGATTTGTCCTGGTGGGTTTGGACGGAAAGCAGAGTCCGCTCACTATGGACGGCTTGCCCACCGTCACTGAGGCGGGCTCGGTGCTGAAAACCAAGGTCCCGCTGGCCGGCGGCGGAACGCTCATCGCCGCTTTCCATGAAAGCGAGATCGAACTCAGCGTCGTCGGCGCGCCGGCGAACACGCGTCTGGGATTGATCTTTGAATGGGACTCCGATCGCAGCGCGCTGAGGGAAGTGACGGCGAAGCGGCTGAGTT
>JAOQAA010000089.1 GCA_025963815.1 Capsulimonas sp. | reverse complement strand
CGTGGCGGCTTGCGCCGACGGCTCCGCGCGGGGCGCGGAAGCCCCCCTGCCCCATTCCACTGTCGCAGGCGTGTTCGCCACGGACATCCAGGGATCGTTCGTCGGCGCAAACGGACCGGAAGGCGTCGCCGCCGAAGTCGACGGACATCCGATCCTTCTCCGTGATGTGACATCGATCTGTCTGCGCAAGTACCGCACGCCGATTATCGATCAGATGATCCAAAATTATGTTGTGGGCCGGGAATGTGAAAAGAAAGGCATTGTGGTCCCAGAAGCCGAAGTCGACAAGTCCGTGGAGCAGCTGCGTAAAAATGTCGCCCCAGCAACCCTCGACGATGTGATCGCCCAGCACCATTCCACGATGGCGGAAGTGCGGGCGGCGTTTCGGAATAAGATCCAGCGCGGACGTCTCGTCGCCGATCAAGTCCCCGCCACTGCGATGGCCCATTGCCGCGCGATTTTCATCAAATTTGCCCCGGAAGGCGCTCCCATGGCCGTGGCCGGAACGGCTCGTACGGAAGCCAACGCCCGGGCCCTGATCGCCATTATCCAGTCTGAACTGACCAAGGGCAAAGAGTTTGGCGACATGGCGGCCAAATACTCCGAAGTGGAGCCCAAGAGCGCGGCGGGCGATATTGGGGTGCTGTATCCCGGCGTTCGTGACATCGATCCCGCCGTCGCGGATACCGCGCTGACGCTCGCCAAGGGCAAAATGTCCGACCTGGTGCGAACGCACAACGGCTTCTGGCTCCTCCAGGCAATCAGCACGAGCGCGGATCATCCCGCTGGCGAAGACGCCGCTTACAAAGCCGCGCACGATACCTATGTCGATCAGCAGGCGCAGTTCCTCACACCCAAGTTTGTCGTGGACCTGATCGAGAAGTCCCATATCACCTTCGCTACGGACTCCGAATGTGACATCGCGTCGGGCAAGTCGATGCCGGAAGCTGCCGCAACCGTGGACGGACACGTGATCCCAATGAAAGATGTCGCCGCAAAATGCGTTGCGGAGAACGGCCCTCGCGTTGTCGACATCCTCGTGCAGAACTACCTCGTCAACCAGGAATGTCAACGGCTCGGCGTCGCTGTCCCCGAAACGGAAGTGGATGCGCGCCTCGACAAGCTGCGAAAACTGATTGCGCCCAACACCATTGACGCCGGATTGGTCGCCCGTCATATGACGCTCGCGGAGCTGCGCGACAGCTTCCAGCAAGACATGAAGCGCGTCCGCCTCGTCCAGGATCAGGTAAAGCCCACGAAAATGGCGCACTGCCGAGCGATCCTGATCAAATTCCAGCAGCCGGGGAACTTGACCATAGCAGGCGTCAAGCCTCGTACGAAAATCGAAGCGCTGGCCCTGATCAAAACCATTCAGGCGCAGTTGCGCAGCGGCAAAGACTTCGGCGATCTTGCGGACAAATATTCTGAGATGGAGCCAAAAACGGCTAATGGGGACATCGGTGTCCTCTACTTGGGTATGCACGATATGGACACCGGCGTAATGGAGGCGGGACTGGCGCTGGACAAAGGCAAAACCACGGCGGAGCCAATCACCACGGTACTCGGCTACTGTCTCGTCCAATCCCTCAGCACCAGCGATGACCATCCTAAAGCCGAAGACGCCGCCTATAGCAACACTCTCAGCATCTACAAAGAACAACAATCGCAGACCCTCACTCCACAGGCGATTGTCGAGCTGATTAAAAAAAGCAAGGTTGTTTATTACGTCCATGCCTAAAACCAGGGAACTCCCGGAGTAGTTCGAAAAGTATTCATGCTAAAATAGCATGGTGTTTGAGGAATATTTGAGGGCGCCGCGATATCCTGTAGACGCCTGGTTCGCCGTCCGATCTTGATCGCCTGCACTTGCAGCGATCGGAGCTGGAGATACGGCGCGCTTTTCCTCAACGCCGCTGCGAAAACGCGTGACTAGGACATCGCCACACTGGGGAAAGCATGAATTCAATGACATTATCAATGCGCCGCGCCGCGTACGCCACGCTGCCGGCGCTTCTCGTCATGGCCGGCGCGAGCGCCGCCAAGGCCGCCACGCCCGCGCCTGGAACCGCGGAGGCGCTCATCTACTCGACGATGCCTTCGACGGCGGCGCACCGTCCGGAGATGGCCCTGGACGGCGATCAGAAAAGCTATTTTAAATCCGTCTACGGTATGAGCGATGGCGACACCTTTTTGGTGCTCCTGTCACGTCCGATTCCCGTCAAGTCGCTTCGCATCGTGACCGGCGACGCCGACAGCCAGGACGGCGTTACGGACGGCGTCGTCGAGACCTCGCCGGACGGCGTCACATTCACCAAGGCGGCGGACTTTGACGCCAATGGCGTGGCGGCCGCAAAAATCGGCGGCAAGCCCGTCGAAGTTCTGCGCATTCGTCTGAATAATCGCAAGGGTGTTCCCTCTCTGCTCGTTCGCGAGATCACGATCGATTCTCCCGTCAAAATCTCACATGTCGTGCAGGGACCGGGCCGAGGTTTCGTGGACATCTCCCAGGCTCCAGATCTGGCGAACTGGGCGCAGCGCGCCGAGACACAGATGGAAAACTTTTGGGCCGATACGCAGGCGCTGCTTTACACCGACGACTTCATTACGCCGAACATGGTCAATGTCATTTACAAGACCGGCCCCGGTGTCACCGATGTCGCGGCGACCGGCGGCGGCGTCATGACCGTGAACAGCAAGTGGTGCCGCGAGCATGCCGATGACACCGGCCTGACGGTCCACGAGACAGCGCACGTCATCCAGGCCATGGCGGCTTACAACCCCGTCTGGCTGATTGAAGGCACTGCGGACTACGTTCGCTGGGTCAAATTCGAACCGCAGAACTTTCACCCGCGCATCAACCCCGCCACCGCGAAGTATACGGATCGCTATCAGACGACCGCGACATTCCTCGCCTGGTGCGAGATGCACTACGATAGCGGCCTTGTTACCAAGATGAACCGCGCGACCCGTTACGGCACATACGATAGCAGTTTGTGGAAGGAATACACCGGCAAGGATGTCGACACCCTGTGGGCGGAGTTCATCGCCGCATACAAAGCCGATCCGGTCAATATTATTACCAAGCCCGTCGCCGAAGCGGATCGCCCGCGTGTTCTTCCCACGGTCACGCCAGGCTCCTCCACTGCGGCGAATCTCGGCTCCGCCTTCAACGGGGTCGGCATCATAAACGACGGCGCGACATTCGCGGAGACCGACGGCGCAGACAGCGGCGGAGCCTCCTATTCCTCCAAGCTGCTCGGCGCGACGCAGAAATCGAAAGATGTCCTGTTCCAGCTTGGCCCGGCGAATGCGCCAGACATGGTGATTAGCCAGGGCCAGACCGTGAACCTCCCAGGCGGCCAGTATCAGTCTCTCTGGATCCTGGCGTCCGCCGTGGACGGCACACAGATGGCGCAGCGCTTCACCGTCAACTACGCCGATGGAACGACAGCGAACCTCGTGCAGAATGTCAGTGACTGGTTCCAGCCGGGAAGCTACCCCGGCGAAACCCGCGCCGTCAAAACCTCGTACCGTAACACATACGACGGCGCGAAGGATCCGCGCACGTTCTATATCTACAGCTACGGGTTTGCACTCGACCACGGCAAAACCGTCAAGAGCATCACGCTGCCCAACAACCCCAGCGTACGTATCTTCGCGGTCACCCTCGCCAACTAACGCCTCGTTTCCCGTCACGGCGTTTGCCGTGACGGGAAAAATTTTCCCGAGTTCCACCGGCGCCGCTTCTATCCAGCGTGCGTCCCGAAAACACTTCACACCATTGGGGAAACGCCATGAATTCAACAACATCAACGCGCCGCGCCGCATGGACCATGCTGCCCACATTGCTCTTGATGGCTGGTATGAGCGCCGCGAGCGCCGCGCCCATACCTCCGCCGCTGCCGCGCAATCTGCAGGCGCTGATGTACTCGACGATGCCTTCAACCCCAGCGCACAGCCCAGAGATGGCGCTGGACGGCGATCAGAAAAGCTACTTTAAATCCGTCTACGACATGAACGACAACGATATCTTTATGGTGATGTTTTCCAAACCTATCGCCGTGAAATCGCTGCGAATTGTCACGGGAGATGCTGACGGCAAAAACGCCGTCACGAATGCAATGGTGGAAATATCCGGCAACGGAATCGCCTTCACCAAAGCCGCTGATTTCGACGCCGACGGCGCAGCGTCGGCAAGTTTGGACGGCGCGATCGTGAAGGCGGTGCGCATTCGCCTCAATGGGAACGCGAAACTTCCCTCGCTGCTCGTACGTGAGATCAAAATCAATAGCCAGGCGAAAATCAAAAGCGTCGTGCAGGGGCCAGGGCGTGGCTTCGTGGATTACTCCGAAGCGCCCGACGTCGCCGACTGGGCGAAGCGGATGGAGACCCAAATGGACAGCTATTGGGCCAAAACTGCGGAGATCCTGCACTCCGATAACTTTTACACGCCAAATATGGTCCGTGTTTTCTACCGGGACGGCGACGGGGTTGCTGGAACGGATAACGGCGAGATGGTGGTCAACGCGAAGTGGGCTCGCGCGCACGATGACGATACCGGCCTGGGAGTCCACGAGATGACCCACGTCATTCAGGCGACACCCTACGAACCCGTCTGGATGGTCGAGGGTATTGCGGACTATATTCGCTGGGTCAAGTTCGAGCCGGAGCACTTCCATCCGCGCATCAATGTCGAACGATCGAAGTATAACGACTCGTATCAAACGACCGCAACGTTCTTAGGCTGGTGCACGAACCACTACGATGACAAGCTTGTGACCCAGCTGAACGACGCCGTCCGATTTGGAAAGTACAATGACGGCCTGTTCAAAGAGTATTGCGGCAAGGACGTCAATACTCTATGGGCGGAGTTCATCGCCGATTACAAGGCGGCCCCGGACAAGATCCTCGCCAAACCAGGCGCATAGCAACCTTCGTTTCGCGTCTCTCCCCCGTCCCGGCGTCGTTCGGGACGGGGCTCATTTTCTCGAACAGCACATTTTTTCTCGTCACTTGACACTATCTAGCTTTCGGAGTAATAATACAGTTGGTGGGCGCCACTAATCTCATTTACGCGGTTCGATGACGAACGGAGAACACGGAGCCGCGCACGGATGATATTTGCTGTCGGCGATATTCATGGACAAATCAATATGCTGGAGCCGGCGCTGACCCGGCTGACCGAACGCCTGCGTGCGAACGACGCCGTGATTTTTCTTGGCGACTACATCGACCGCGGACCGGACAGCGAAGGCGTGCTGCGACGGCTCATGCGGTTCAAAAAGCAGCATCCGGGGACGATGTTCCTGCGCGGTAACCATGAAGACCTGCTGCTGCGCTCGTTTGACGGCGACAAGCGCCGCGAGGAACTCTGGCTGCTGAACGGCGGAATGGCGACGCTCGCCTCCTTCGGATTGGGCGGCAACTCCAACTGGCGTAAGAAATTCCCTCGCTGGGCGCTCGATTTCATTGGGGCGACCCATGCCGCGGTCAAATTCACCCATTTCCATTTCGTACACGCCGGCGTCGTTCCCTATGGCGTAGACACCGAGGTTGAGCCCGACTTAGATGCGCGCCTCTGGATCCGCCAGCCCTTCATTCGGCATGGCGACAGTCCCGGACGCATCGTCGTATTCGGACACACGCCGCAGCCAGACCATCTTCCCCTGATTCACATGAACAAAGTCGGATTGGACACCGGCGCCGGTCAGCGAGGCGGACGCCTGAGTGTCGCCGGATTTGACGACGAATTGCCGCGTCCCCGCTCTCCTGAGTTCACCCTCTTCCAAGTCTGCGACGATGGAACGGTCACGCCCGACGAGTATGTACGCAACGTTCTGCGGCACCTGCCGCAAAACGAACCGACATTCCGTTTCTCAATCCCATCAATCTCCAGTGCGCCCAACGTTCCCACTGAGTAGTCATTGCCCTCCATGCCTGACAAAATACGTCCCGTCTCCGTATGATAAACCAGATGACGGGACGTGTTTTGCTTCGTTTGCCGCCCGTATCTGTCGCTTCCGACACTTCCATCAACTGACAGGTCATCACATAACCGCACTCATTGTGGATGACATTTACCTCTGCTGTGCTTAATTCAAATTATCACAAGACGATAATTACTTGAATTATGGTCACGACGCCAGTACAAGATCCTGGAAACAGAACACCTTTCAGGTATTCTTATTGATGTGTAATGCAACAGTAATTTCTGTGCGTTGCCCGTAAGTTTTCCGGAGGACCTGGATGGATCGATTGTTTCAATTTTTATGCCCCAGCGCACTGACGAGCGTACTGATTCTTAGCATTGCCTGCCCGACATTCGCGGTTAACGGAGAAGCGGTGACATATCGCACCAATCCCGCGCATACTGCTCAGGCAACCATGCCCGATTTCAGCCTGCCGCTGGAAAAAAAGTGGGATATCGATCTCGGAGTCAACGCGACTTATCCCTT
>JAOQAA010000064.1 GCA_025963815.1 Capsulimonas sp. | reverse complement strand
CAAAGCTGTGTTTCAGCCGGAGTTCACGTTCCACGGCTTTCAGTATATCGAAGTGAGCGGCGCGGCCACGCCGCCGAAGCTCTCGGATGTCGCCGGAGTGGTCTACGGCACGGACGTTCCGCACATCGGCAATTTGCAGACATCGAGCGCGTTTATCAATCAGCTGCAATCGGCCCTGCAATGGTCCGGGCGCGATGCGTATATGTCCGCGCCGATGGACTGCCCGCAGCGCTCCGAGCGCCTGGGCTGGACCGGAGACGCCAACTTTTATGTGACGACCGCCGCGTTCAATTTCGATATGTCGGCGTTCTATGGAAAGTGGGAGCGCGACATGCTGACGGACGGCCAGTTCACCAACGCCGCCCCGGGATGGTACCCGGAAGACGCCAAGGGAACCGGCGGCGGCTGGGGCGACGCTGGGGTCAATGTCCCCTTCGTGCTCTGGCGGACCTACGGAGATATGGATATTCTTCGGTCCAGCTATGACGGCATGAAGAAGTGGGTCGATTTTCTGAAGTCGAAGAGCCCAGGGATGATCACCGATGGCGATGTCTCGGCCCCTGGGGACTGGAAGAACGGCGGGGAGGACACTCCGAAAGAGCTGATCGCGACGGCCTACTTCGCCTATGACGTCCAGCAGGTTTCGACCATGGCGGCTGCGCTCGGACGCACCGAAGACGCCCGGACATACGCGGCGCTCTTTGGGGAGATCAAAAACGCGTTCATCGCGAAGTTCGTTCAGCCGGACGGAGTGGTCGGCGGCGGCAGCCAAACCGCTTATGTGATGGCGCTGAAGATCGGATTGTTACCCAAAGCCCTCGTGAAAGCCGCCGGCGCCCATCTCGCCGCCAATGTCACGCAGCATCAAAACCATCTCACGACAGGATTTGTGGGAACGCAGTGGCTCCTGCCGACGCTGACCCAGATCGGCCGCACCGACCTCGCCTACGCCGTGCTGAAGCAGACGACACAGCCGTCGTGGGGCTATATGCTGTCGCACAAAACAACGACGATTTGGGAGACATGGGATGTGATCGCCCCGGACGGCTCCTTTCCGCACGGCCCATTTTCGCTCAACCATTGCGCGTTAGGTTCCTGCGGCGAATGGATGTATCATCACATCGGCGGCATCACTCCCGATCCGAACTATCCCGGCTATAAGCGATTTCTCATCCAGCCAAAGCCCGGCGGCTCCGGTCTTGATTTTGCGAATGCTTCCTACATCTCCGTGTATGGGAAGATCGCGACCCACTGGGAGATCCACGATGGGCGTTTCGTGCTGGACGTCACCGTGCCGGTAAACACCCAGGCGACTGTCTTCGTACCCGCCGCTTCGAAACAGACTGTGAGCGAAGGGAAGGGCAAGTCTGCGGGCGGAGTTCAGTTTCAGGGACTGGAAGACGGCGCGGCAAAATTCTTGGTCGGGTCAGGACAGTATCGCTTTACGTCCACATTGCCTCCGTTCACGGCAGGCACTGTGGAATCATTAGGCGCAAAGTAAGCGCGGCGCTCTAATGCACCGCCCCCATGTCGACCGTCCCCTCGCCTTTCCGGAAGATCAGCACCAGCGGCATGGCGCACAGGAACGCAACGCTGATCATGAGGAAGCAGTCGTCGAACGAGAGGATCATCGCCTGCTTGGCGGCGGCGCGCGCAAGCTGCCCTATGGCGGCGCCGTGGGCGGCGGCGGGACTGACACCGTGCGCGATGAGGCTTGCTTGAACTCCAGTGATCCAGTCGTTCACCGCCAGATTTCCGGCGTTCAGATGGTCGCCGACCGACTGCTGATGGAAGACGACCCGCCGCGTCAGGGTCGTCGAGAGCGCGGCGATGCCGATGCTGCCGCCAAGCTGACGCGCGAGGTTAATCATCGCCGAGCCGACCCCCATTTCGTGCGGCTTCATACCGGCGAGGCTCGCCACCGTCAGCGGGATAAACAGAAAGCCCATGGAGGCTCCGCGCACCAGCATCGGGATAAAGATATCCGCCGGCCCTGACTGCGAAGTCAGATGGGACAAGCCATAAGTGCCCGTCATCATCAAAAACGCGCCGAACGCCAGCATCTTGCGTGGGTCTAACTTCTGGCTCAGCGCGCCTGCGATCATGAACGAGAAGAGGCCGGCAATTGCCGACGGAAACAGCATCATCCCGGTTTGGTACGCCGTGTATCCCTGTGAGTTCTGAAGATATACGGGCAGTAAGAACAGCGTTGCGTAGAGACCGATCCCTAGAACAACCCCAAACGCCGTTCCCGCCGCGAGCGACCGGTTCTTCAGAACGCGCAGGTTGACGATCGGATGCGGGACATGCAGTTCCCACAGCACGAAAGAAACCAGCGAGACCGCCGCGACCACCGCCAGCGTGGCGATCATCCCGGACTGAAACCAATCTTCCTCCTGCCCGCGCTCCAGAACCGTCTGAAGCGAACCCATGCCCGCAGCCAGCAGACCTATCCCTAAGAAGTCCGTCCCCGGCCGTTCCCGCTTCTGCGCGTCCGTCCGCGAATCCTCAACGAACATCAGCGTCAGGAACATCGCGGCGATCCCGAAGGGAAGGTTGATGTAGAAGATCCAAGGCCAGGAAAGATTGTCCGTCAGGTATCCGCCAAGAACAGGCCCGAGCGACGGACCGACCATGACGCCCATGCCAAAGATACCGGTCGCCATGCCCTGCATTTCCTTGGGGAACGCGCCGAGCATGATCACCTGTCCGGTCGCCAGCAGCCCGCCGCCGCCTAACCCCTGCACGATGCGCCAGATAATCAGCTCCGGCAGCGTGTGCGCGAGGCCGCACATCAGCGAGGCCAGCGTAAACACGGCAATGGACGCCGCGAAGTAGTTGCGCCGGCCAAACCGGTCCGCCAGCCATCCGGTCATCGGCAGCACAATCACGTTGGAGATAATATATCCCGTGCTGACCCAGCCGATCTCCGAAAGCGTCGCCCCCAAATTTCCCATCATCTGCGGCACCGCCACATTGGTGATGGATGTATCCAGCACTTCGAGCACCGCCCCGATCATCGCCGCAACGACGATCCACCAGCGACGCGCGGCTAACCGATCGGCGCCGTCTTTCGCCGCAGGCGGCGGCTTCGGCTCCAAATCCAGCGCCGCGCGGCGCCCGGCGGGAGTTCCCACCCCATTTCGATGCGGCCTTTCCGCAATAATCGCACTCATGGTGATCTCCAATTTAATATCAAATCGCAATTAAATGACAATGCGTCATTATTCAAGCGAAAAACAATCCGGCGCATCGATTTTTTATGACAATTCGTCATTATTGTTCACAAACTAAAACCCCGGTTGTCAAACCGGGGCTGCGTGTTAATCCCGTTCGCGGCGGTCCAAAAGGCTATTGGCGATCAGCGCATGCATCGCCTGCCGGCTCTGTTCGCGGTCGTTAAAGACATCAGAGGAGGCGCAGCATTTGTCGAGCATCTGCGCGAATCCCATCGCCATTCCCATTTGAAGAAACGCGACTTCGCGGACCTGCATCGGCCGGAACATGCCCTGTCGAACCCCCTTGTCGAGTATGTTCTCGATAAACCCGGCCATCCGTTCGGTCTTAAGATCCAGACGGTTTTTGAGTTCGGGCGGCAGCGCGTCGGCGATCTGGAGCTTATCGAGCATCAATACATTGTAATACTGCGCGTAATTGTCATGAAAGTTCATGAAGGCGTCGTGACCGGCAAGAATATTCGTCAGCGGATCGGCGTCTTCGGAATACGATTCGAGCACCAGACGGTTCAGCGTATCCAGGCCCTCTTCCAAAACGGTCGCGTAGATCTCTTCTTTGTTTTCGAAGTAAAGATAGATCGTGCCGCGCGCCAGCTCCGCAGACCGCGCGATGTCGTCGATCGTTGTATCCCGGAAGCCCTTTTCAAAAAACAGCGTGCGCGCCGTATTCAAAATGTCTTCGCGGCGGCGCTGCTTATCCCGCTCCCGACGTTCCGTTGTGCCCATGATTATTTCTTGCTCACTCTCGTTCGTTATCATATAATGACACGATGTCAGAAATTTGTCAAGAATTTTCTAATGTTTGTCTGCTGAACAAGAAAAGGCCTCTGCCCCTAAGATGGGAGCAAAGGCCCGAATCGCGATATTAAAGCGCCGAGAGCCACTGAGCCGCCGCAGTAACCTCGGCTTCGGACAGTCCATGGCCGCCGGGGCTCCAGTGAAGCGAGACATTCGCGCCGCTTTCCTTAAGGATGCGCGCCAGATGCTCTACGTTCGCCGCCGGGACCATCAAGTCCATGCGGCCGGCAGTGATCAGAACAGGAGTTCCATTCAGCACGGGCGGCGTGTCCGGGACGAACGGCGTCATTGCGTGCAGCAGCACGGCTCCGGCGAGGGCGCCGGGATGACGCAGCAGGAGGCTGGCCGCGATGTTGGCGCCGTTGGAGTAACCGACGGCGATCACGTGCGTTTTGTCGAAACCATACTGCTCAGCGGCGCTTCCGATAAACTCAGCCAATGCGTCCGTTTGAAGGCGCAAGTCCTCCAAATCGAAGACGCCGGCGCCGAGGCGGCGAAAGAAGCGCGGCGACGCGCCTTCCAGAACCCGGCCACGCGGGCTGAGCAAGTTAGCCTCGGGCAGCAGTTCGCGTCCCAAATCCAGCAGATCGTTTTCGTCTCCGCCTGTGCCGTGCAGCAGCAGCAGCGTCGGCGCGCCCGGCGTCCCTTCCACGTATCGATGCACAAAATCCAGCGTCACGTTTGTCATGGTCAGTTCCTCTCCAAATTCGTATCGAGCGCCGGGAGGGCAATCTCAATGGATGCGCGGCGCGCTTCAAGCCAGGGCGGCAGCTTCAGCGCTGTTCCCAGGGCGTCCTGCGTTTCATCGGTCGCGAAGCCGGGCGCGTCGGTGGCGAGCTCGAAGAGAACGCGGCCAGGCTCGTGGAAGTAGATCGAACGGAAATATTCGCGTTCTCGAACTTCCGTCACACCCAGCCGGGCGTCCAGCAATTTATGCTGCCAGTCGGCTTGCACGGCGTCGTCCGGCAGGCGAAATGCAACGTGGTGCACCGAGCCGACCAGGGTCTGCGATGGCGGCAGATCCGGACGCTCCACCAAATCGACCACGTTTCCAGGAACGCCGGGCTGTGTCACAAATCGCCGCCTCCCACCTTCCGTTCCAATCTCTTCGAAGCCAAGTATGCCGGTCAAACAGCGCACCGTCGATTCCCAATCTCGCAGGGCCAGCGTCACTGCGTGCAAGCCGCGAATGGCGTATTCACTCGGGACTTCGCTCTCGGTCCATCCAGTCCGTGCATCATCCTCGATAGAAGTTTCGACGATCTCCAGCGCCATCCCGTCGGGATCGGCAAAGGCCAGCACACGCTCGCCAAACCGTTCTGTTATCTCGGAAGATGTGAGAAACGGCTGGAGACGCTCTCGCCAGAATTCCAGGGAGCCAGCTGGAACGGCCAGCGCCGTGGCTTCCGTTTCACCGGTTCCCTTGCGGCCCTGCGGCGCTCCTTTCCAGGGAAAGAACGTCAGCAGCGTTCCCGGATTTCCCAGACCGTCGCCATAGTAAAGATGGTATGTCGCCGGGTCATCGAAGTTCACCGTCTTCTTCACCAGACGCAGTCCAAGCGTCTTTGTATAAAAATCGAAATTTCGCTGCGCCTCGCCGGCAATCGCCGTAACGTGATGCAGTCCGCCAATTTGCGCGCTCATACTTGCCTCCTCATTGATGGTCTATGAAAGAGAGGGTCGAAAACCCATCTCACTTACGCTTCAGCAAACGTCCTTCGATATCCGCAATCGCGAAACGGCCCGGACCGGCGATCAGCGCCACAAGAGCCATGCCGATCAGCGCGAAGGCGTATTCAAAGCCCGAGGGCAGAAAGAACCCGCCGGCCAAATGGACCTTGAACAGCGCCACCAGCATCGTTACGATCAGCCCCAGTGACGCCAGCCGGCCCAGCAAACCGAAGAACACGGCGAGGCCGCCGAAGAATTCGGTAAACACGGCGAGATAGGCGAAGAATACCGGAATTCCCATTTTGTCGTGAAACATCCCGATCGTCGCGGCGAGACCGTGTCCGCCGAATGCGCCGAACAGTTTCTGCGAACCGTGGGCGATAAAGATCGCGCCTAAAAACAAACGTAATACAAGCAGCGCAGTATCAACTGCCATTGTGTTCGCGCTTGGCGTCTCGGATACCTGTGTGGACATGGAACGAATCTCCTCTGATTTGCGCTATAATTTTCAGAGCGCTCTATTTTTTAACTCTGCATGTGATCTATAACGGACGCTCCTCTGATAAAGTTCCCAAGTTCAGGAATGCTTCTTGACGGAACTGCATTGACTATTGTAGGATAAGGAAAATGGGGTAAGCAACACATGGAACATCATGGAGACGATATTTACTGCCCGGCCAATGCGGCGCTGACGCTGCTCGGCGGACGCTGGACGATGCACATCGTGCGCAGCCTGCTCGACGGCAAAAAACGCTTCAATGAGATCGCCAACGAGCATGGAATCAATCCGGGCACATGCCGAGACCGCCTGCGCGAACTGGAGGAAGAAGGCGTGGTCACGCGGACCGTCATCAGCGCCATGCCTCCGCACGTGGAATATATGCTCACGCCCAAGGGCGAAGAGCTCAACGGCATCTTCGAGGAGGTCGCGCGATGGGGCCGCGCCTGGATGAAACCGCCAAAACACCGCGAGCCGGTAAGCCATGGATGACACACTGTCAGACTAAGGAAAACACGAGAACACGCCGATAATGGAAATGAAATATCCCTATTTGCGGCGGCAGTCGCAGGAGTGCAGGTTATAATGGCGCAGGGACGGCGCAATAGACAAACAACAGTGTTGTGGGGAATCGGCATAGTCGCCGCCCTGAACGTGCTCGCGATCACTTGGATTCTCTCTCACCCATTCTCCAAGCATGTTTACGTTACTGGGGTGGACGTCTTTGAGATCTTAGGCGCCCTGGCCGGCGGTTTATGGTGCTTGGGAGCATCGCTCCACTCGCGGCGAAACGATGAAACGCCAAGAAGCATCATGGCTCCGGCGCTGGCTGGGATCGCCTTGATCTGCTATAGTGTCGGGCAGGCGGTTTACGCCTATTCCGAAGTGGTACAGCATGTCGACCCACCGTTTCCAGGCGTCGCGGATGTCTTCTTTCTCGCCATCTATCCTTTGCTGCTGACATCGATCCTGCTGCTGCCGGCGCGTCCCCTACCCTTCGCCGTTCGTATGCGCGTCACGCTCGACTGCGCGATGATCATGACAGCCGTGATTGCCTTCAGCTGGTATTTTATTCTTGGACCGACCATGCTCCAGGGCAGTCAGACCTTGCTGGGCCGGATCGTCGCGCTCGCGTACCCGTCCTTCGATCTGATGCTGGTGTTCGCGGTCCTTCTGCTGGCGTCCCGCACCGGCACTCGTTCTAATTTCGCCGGCGTAGCCATTTTCCTGAGCGGACTGATTGTTTT
>JAOQAA010000012.1 GCA_025963815.1 Capsulimonas sp. | reverse complement strand
CTTCCATGTGTTATAATTTTGAAAAGACTTATTAACGATCTTTCGCATTGCACAATTATGGTCACGCCAAAACTCAGATCTATGGTCGGCACGTTGGCCGAATTGTCTCAATGCTTCAACTGTCAATCGATTCCGTTCTGTTGGTCTTTTTAAATCGTGATTACCAGGGACAGTCAATAGTAATGGCTTTGATCCGAATTCATTCATTTGTAACATGATTTCGTCTAAAAACTCAGTTACTTTTTTGTATTCTGCCGGTATCCCTTTTTGAACTAAGTCACCCGTGAAAAATATTGCATCTATTGGTTCTTTGTCTAGCAATAAGCTTCTCAGATCTTCAAAAAAAGCTTGACGTATGTTAGGAAGCAGCCAGCTTTGACCACTCATGCCAAGATGTAAATCTGTAAGGTGAAGCCAACGGAATTTGTTCATAAACTCAATCCTGGAGGTGCTACGGTTATTTATGTCTTCAGTTGCAATGAGACAACAGATATGGATTAACCATGCCACCTTATATTCGTCACGTCATTGCCTGTATCCTTCTTAGGTCTTATTGAATAGTTTCTAGTAGGCTTTCGTTGTTAGGCCTGACGTAATTTCTATGCTTCACTTGGCAATCCTTTTTTGAGAATTCAAAGCGAACAGTGTCTAAATAGAATTTATTGTATCGTTCTGAGGTATTCTGTACCGCAACGCCGCCTGCGGCGTAAAATTTGCAGAACAGTCGCCAACCTATTGCGGCGGGAGATAATCGTATGAGTGTCCCATTTTCTGGACTGACCCTGGACCTGACCGGCAAAGTCAGCGTTGTCACTGGCGCGACGGGCGACCTCGGCCGCGTGATGGTGCGGACGCTGGCGCGGTGCGGCGCGGATGTCGCGATCAACTATCTGCGCAACGCTGACATGGCGGAGACGCTGGTTCGCGAAGCGCGGGAGATGGGGCGACGGGCGATTGCCGTGCAGGCGGATGTGACGGACAAGACGAGTGTGAACGCGATGCGCGACCAGGTCTACGGTGAACTGGGCGTCGCGGATGTGATTGTGAACAATGCCGTGATCCAGTATGACTGGACTTCGGTACTGGAGCAATCCGTGGAAGATTACGAGAGCCAGTTTCGCTCGTGCGTGCTGCACAACGTGCTGATGGCGCAGGCGTTCACGCCGGCGATGATCGAGCGCGGGACGGGCGGGCGCGTGATCGGGATCAACACTGAGTGCGCCATGCAGAACTTCGCGGGCCAGTCGGCGTATGTCGCCGGCAAGCGTGGGATGGATGGCATTCTGCGCATCCTGGCGAAGGAGATCGGCGAGCACCAGATCACCGTCAATCAGGTCGCGCCGGGCTGGATGATCAGCGACCGCGACCGCGCGAGCGGAACCGAGGAGAACGAAGGCTACGCGAGCAAAGTTCCGCTTAGGCGTCGTGGGACGGATCAGGATATCGCGAATGTGGTCGCGTTTCTGGCGTCGGACCTCTCGGGCTTTATCACCGGCGCGTATATCCCCGTCTGCGGCGGGAATGTGATGCCGGCGATTTAGCGCGGCCCTCACATGCGCCACACCGCCGGGATGACCCACCCCGCCCCTTCGGGGCGCCCCTCCCGTGAAGCCGGGAAGGGTAGTTAGGAATTGAAGTCGCAGGGGGGCTTCGTGTGAAGAATCTCTTTCCAACCCTTCCCAGTTCCATGGGAGGGGCGCCCCGAAGGGGCGGGGTGGGTCATCCCGGCGGTGTGGCGCATGCGCGGGTGTATAGAACACGGGGAGCTCCCCATGCAATTCCCCGCGCACTTGTGCTAATATCACACATATGCCGCTGCTCGATTCCGATCAAGTCTTCAACCAGAAATCCCAGCTTCCCGGCATGCTGGACGACATCGAGATCCGGCCGCTTTGGGCGGCTCGGTTCGACCTCCAGGTCGGCAACTGGAACCTGCCCAAGCTTGTCAACGACTTCTGGCGCGTCTACCAAAACGACGCGTCGGGAGGACGGCTGATCTCGGCGACTGGGACCATCGATCTGGAGCCGCACGCCGTCTATATCATCCCGGCGGGGCTGGAGCTTTCGAGCCGGAATGAAGAGCCGATCACGCAATTCTTCATACACTTCGAATTTCGCGGCATCCCGCCGATTGCGTTCGAAGACATCTTCCCCGGTCCCGTGCGTATCCCCGACGACCCTTTGTTTTCACAGATGGTCTCGCGCCTTGGCGAACGCGTGGCGCGTGATGGCTGCGACGATGTGTCAGTCCAATGCATGATCAAGGGGATCCTTTACGAATCCCTGGGGCAGTATCTCGGCGCGCTCACTCCCGAGACGCTGGAGCGGTGCTGGGCGCGGGTGTCGCTGATCAAGCCGCTGCTGCCGGCGCTCCAATGGATTCAGGAAAATCTCGATCAGCGTATGACCAACGCCGAGATCGCGGCCCTCTGCCACATGAGCGAAGGACACTTTATCCGGCGGTTCCGCGAGGCGACGAGCCTTTCGCCGGTGCAGTATATCCTCAAGCGGCGTGTCGCCAGCGCGGCGCAGCAGCTGCTCTTCACCAGTGACAGTATCGACCAGATCGCCGAGCAGAACGGCTTCGCGGACCGGTTCTATTTCTCGCGGATTTTTCTGCGCGAAACCGGCCGTCCCCCCGCCGCGTTTCGTCGAGGCCACCACGGCTAACTCCGCCTTCTCCCGCATCGCTCCCCAGTCCTCGTGCAGGATCGTCCATATTTTTGCACCGATCCTCTATTGGCGGCCTCGCCGCGCCGTGATAAAATAGTCACGTGTGGGATTTTGTCCCATGCGGCGAATTTTTATAGGTCAATGAGGACATGTGATGACGGATATCGATGCAATATTGCCGCAGCTTCTGAGCCTGTCGCACGATCTGGGAGACGCCGGCCGCCAGTGGGCGATTTTGGGCGAAGGCAATACCTCTGCGCGTCTCAGCGAATCGTCGTTTCTCGTGAAAGCGAGCGGCTCGCAGCTGCGAACGCTCGCCGCCGATCAGCTGGTGGAAGTCTCGTTCGCGCCGCTTCTGGAGGCGCTGCATAGTCGCGAAGTATGGACCGACGACCAGACGCGCGATTTGCTGCGCGTCTGCTGCGTGCATGAGGGCGTTCGCACGCCGAGTGTCGAAACGATCTTTCACGCCGGACTTCTGAGCCTGCCCGGCGTCAATTTCGTCGGGCACACGCACATCACCAGCATCAACAGCCTGCTGTGTTCGCGGGGCGGCTGGGACCTGATGCAGCAGCAAAAGCGGCTGTTTCCGGACGAAGTCGTCGTCTGCGGCATTGCGCCCTGCTGCGTGCCCTATGTCGATCCCGGTCTGCCGCTCGCGCGAACCATTTTGGAGCGCGTCGAGGAGTTTATCCAGCGCTACGGCGCGGTTCCCAAGACGATCTATCTCCAGAACCACGGCTTTATCGCGCTCGGAGCGAGTGCGTCCGAAGTCCTCAGCATCACGCAGATGGCGGATAAGTCCGCGCACATCCTGATCGGCGCCATCGCCTGCGGCGAGCCGATGTTTATGAGCGACGCCGACGTGTCCCGCATCGCAAACCGTCCCGACGAGCACCTGCGCCAGCGCGCGCTTGGCCTCAAATAAGAAATTTCATAGACGAAGGAACCCGAAGATGACAAAGAAAGTGATCCTGATCGCCAGCGGCGACCTGCGGACGTCGGCGAACCAGACCTGCGAGGCCGCACAGGTCGCCATGGAGGCGCAGATTGTCGCCGCCCTGGAGCGCGAGGGCGTGTCCGTGGAGCGCGGTCACCCGTTTGACCCGAAGAAGGGGCACGGCTTTATCGACAGCCAGAAGTATGGGATGGAAGTCTTTCGCGGCATCGATCCCGAAGCGCCGCTGATCGTCGCCGAAGCCGTCTGGCAGTACAGCCACCATGTGCTGCATGGCTTAGTGACGCACAAAGGTCCGATCCTGACAGTCGCGAACTGGAGCGGAACCTGGCCGGGCCTTGTCGGGATGCTCAACCTGAACGGCAGTCTGACCAAGGCGGGCGTGAACTACAGCACGCTCTGGAGCGAGGATTTCACCGATGAGTTTTTCCTGAAGGGGCTGCGTCAGTGGCTTTCGGAGGGTGTGGTCACTCACGATACTAATCACGCCAAACCGTTTGAGGCGAGCGCGGCGCCGGCGGACGCCGTTCAACTGGGCGCGGACTTCGGACGCGCGCTGAAGACACGCAAGGCGATCATGGGCGTCTTCGACGAGGGCTGTATGGGCATGTTCAACGGCATCCTGCCCGACGATCTGCTGCATGCTACCGGCGTGTTCAAGGAGCGCCTTAGCCAGTCCGCGCTTTACGCTAAGACGCTGACCGTGGGCGACGACGAAGCCCAGGCCGTATACCAATGGCTGCTGGACAAGGGCATGACCTTCCACTTCGGCCCGGACGAGACCACGGATCTGACCGAGGCGCAAGTTCTGCTCCAGTGCAAGATGTATGTCGCCGCCCTGCGTATCGCCGACGAGTTTGGCTGCGACACCATCGGCATTCAATATCAGCAGGGGCTCAAAGACTTGGCTCCCGCATCGGACTTAGTGGAAGGCTTGCTGAACAACGTCAGCCGTCCGCCCGTCATGCACGAAACAACGGGCGAGGAGCTTTACGCAGGCGAGGCGCTGCCGCACTTCAACGAAGTGGACGAAGCCGCCGGGTTAGATGCTCTGGTCACCTATCGTCTGTGGCGCGCGCTCGGCTACTCGCCCGAGACCACGCTACATGACCTGCGCTGGGGACGGCAGTATACGGGCGAGGGGATCGACGCCTATGTCTGGGTCTTCTTGATTTCCGGCGCCGCGCCGCCCGAGCATTTTATTGGCGGCTACGCCGGAACGTCCAGTGAGCGTCAGCCTCCGATGTACTTCCGCCTCGGCGGCGGCACGGTCAAGGGGATCAGCAAGCCCGGCGACATCGTCTGGAGCCGCATCTATGTTGAGGACAACTCGCTCAAGTGCGATTTGGGACTAGGCGAAGTGGTGGAGCTGCCGAAGGAAGAGACCGACGACCGCTGGAATCTGACCACCCCGCAATGGCCGATTATGCACGCCGTTTTGCAAGGCGTCACGCGCGATCAGATGATGGCGCAGCATAAGGCGAACCATATCCAAGTGGCCTATACGCCGGACGCCGACGCCGCCCGCAAGGCGCTCTACGCCAAAGCCGCCGCGCTTGAGGAGCTTGGGATCACCGTCACCCTCTGCGGCGTCTCCTAAGCGTTATACGACAAAAAGCCTCCTTGGATTGATCATCCAAGGAGGCTTTTTTCGTGGGAGAACTCTCTCGCCGATTTAATCCCTGAGACTACGGCTTGGCCGCTTCCGCACGGATCGCCTCGATTACTTCCATCTTCATATTTGCCGGCAAGTCGCTGTCCTTGAAGGAGGTCTCGATCCTGCCCAGGATTGCCGGCGTCAGCACGACGCTTGGCGCGCGGCTGCCGACGATGAACATCTTTGGAAGACTCTCGCGGATCTGCTGCTGCTGTTTAGGCGTCAGATCGCCAAAGCGCCCTGTCACACCGTTGACTTTGACGGGAGTCGTCGGCTTCAGGTCGGTCGTGCTGAGTTCGATCTTGCTTCCATTAATATCCATTGAGATCTGCTGGGTGCTGAAGATCTTGACCCCGGGTTTGCCGTCATCTTTCAGTGAATCCGTGGAGATGATGCTCGTGACCGCCGTGGCCGGCAGCGCCGGGATCGCCACCATCACCTCGCGCAATTGCGCTTGCTGCTTGGGCGTTAGGTCGCCGAAGTATTTGGTGACGCCGTTGACCTTGACGGCAGTCGTCGGCTTCAGTGTGTCACCGCTGAATTGGATCTTGTCCCCGTTAATGTCCATCATGACTTCTGTCGTGCTGAAGGTTTGCGTCTTGGTGATCTCGCCGTCCGAAACGACTTTGGCCGGATTTGAAGAGTAAGCGTGGATAGGAATGAGCGTCGTTAGCCCCACGATCGCCGCGCCAAAGGCGCGTGCGGCCAGCATGCGCTTGTTGAGAAGAGTATTCGTCATTTCCATGGTCTCCTTTGGCTGAATAGCCATTTGCGTGAGAGATACGCGCTCTTCCAAGAATGAGAGAACGATTGCGTATTTGCATTGAGGTTTGCGAGGCCGCCATGCAAATTGAGGTGAAATCGTTGGACGTTATGGTGTCGTTTCGGCGATGTCCAGGAGCCGGCGAATCTCCGCTCGCTCTTCGGGCGTCGCCGGAGTGGCTTGCAGCGCACGCAGCGCCAGCGGCTGCTCGGCGCCGAAGAATTGCCGCAGCAAAGCTTCCGCCATCACGAGACAGGATCGCTTCCGAGAGGCCAGTCGATTTCGCAAGTTAACCTCCTTTCGTACGAATTGATTCGTATTTTTGCTGCGTTTATGCACCGTTTGACATTTTAAGCGCATGTCAAAATACAGAGCCAATTGGCCTACACTTGAAATCGTACGAATGAATTAGTACGAACTGATTCGTATATTACCACAGCTTTCCCCGATTTCAACGCTTTTAGGCGCTCGCGCAAAAATAATTCGTGATAATTTTCGCCGGCAGATCGCATGACAGGAGAATTGGGTAGAACGAAAGCGGACGAGCGTGGCGAGAAGATGCACGCTCGATTCGGGAGGATCGATCCATCAGAAATTTATTGTCTTGCGGCGGCGTTATGTTCGCGGCTGTTTGCCTCTTTTCTTCTCTGTCCGCCGTCCATGCGCAGACGCCTGCGTCTGAAGACGCAGCGTATTTCGATTATGACGCGCAGGCGCGTTTCGATGTGACCGAGACGCCGATGGGGATGCAGGACGGGGCGACCGTCACACGCATTACCTATCCCAGCCCCGTCGTCACCCCCTACGCCGAGAACAACACTGTCACCGCCTATCTGTTCCTGCCGGCGGGGGCGGGGCCGCATCCCGCGATGGTGGTGCTGCATGAGTGGAACCCTCGGTCGACACGTGCGGGCTTTGGGCTGGCGGGCGCCGCCGCGCGGGCCAATGTGGCGGCGCTGGTGATGGTGGAGCCGTATAGTCTGAACCGGAGGGCTCACAACCCGAAAGGGGACGATCCGGCGATCCTGAGCGGGAACCTGCCGGAGATGGTGGGCGCGCTTCGTCAGGCGGTGCTTGATGCGCGGCGTGGGCTGGATTATCTGTCGCGGCGGCCGGACATCGATCCCAAGCGGCTGGGTGTCGGCGGGATCAGTCTGGGGGGCGTGCTGAGCGGTTTGGTGACGAAGGTGGACCCGCGCGTGCAGGCGACGGTGACTCTGGTGGGCGGCGCCGATTTTGCGCGGGGTTTTTGGGTCGGTTTGCTGACGCGGAAATATCGAGGGCGGATTTTACGGGACGGCTACGACTATCCCGCGTATTTGCGCGCCATGACGCCGTTCGACGCCGGTCATTGGCCGCGCCCGATCGATCCCTCTAACGCCTTGATGATCGACGGTCGGTACGACCTTGTGATTTTGCCTCAGGGCGCGAGGGCGCTTTCCCAGGCGCTTGGGGATACGAAGATCGTGTGGCTCAACTCGGGACATTACGGAGCGAGCCTGAGCGCGAAGCCCGCTGGGAACCTGGCGACCCGATTTCTGCGCGCCCGGTTCTTTGGCGAGCAGGCGGCGTATCATCCGCCGGATACGCTGCCATCCAAAACGATCAAGCTCGGAGTGCTGCTCGGCGGTCACGAAGGACTCAGTCCCGCAGCCGCCTATCAGGTCATCAATTTTGACCGGGCGGGACGGTACTCGGTGGACGGCCAGCTGACACTGCATGGCCTTTCGGCGGGATTGTCGGCGCGTTTGAACCAGACGCTTTCGTTAGGATTGGAGTTTCCGCTGTTTCACGGCGACGTCAAACCGAAGCCTTATCTCCTGGCGCATATCGTATTGTAATCGCTATGCCGCTCTGTCGTACGCTTGCCCGTTGCTGTCGAACATATGGGTGAGCCGGTCGCGTCCCAGATTCTTGGAGCAGTAGAGCGCGGCGTCAGCCGATTCTATCAGGGCTTCCGGAGTTGCGGCGCGCTCGCAGATCGTCGCCGCGCCGATACTCACCGTGATGGGACGCTTTGGCCACTCCGCGCCCGAAATGGCCTGACGGAACCGTTCGCCCACGACACGTGCTTCGTGCTCGTCCGTATTGCGCAGGATCACGACAAACTCCTCGCCGCCGTACCGGGCCACGGTGTCGGTGTCCCGCGCGTTTTCGCGCAGAAGCCGGGCGACTTCAATCAGCACGACATCGCCGGATGGATGCCCATACGTGTCGTTATACGATTTGAAGTGATCGACATCGATCAGCAGCAGGGACACTTGCGGACAGCCGCTGGAATACGGGCTCCATTCGCCATGCAGTGTTTCCTGGAACATCCGATGATTGGTGATTCCCGTCAAGCCGTCGGTCGTCGCCAGAGCGTGCAGGCGTTTGTTCGCGTGCTCCAGCGCGTACTGGCTGACCATCAGCTCGCGCTGTCCGGCGATCAGCTCTTCATTCTGCGCTTCCAGCATTTCCCTGCTGTCCTGAATCTCGCTTTGGCTGGCGATGAGCTCTTCGTTTTGCGCTTCCAGCCGGTCCTGCATCCGGTGGAGCAGTGAGTTGCGCCTCCTCAGGATCGGGATGAATACCAGGCCCAGCAGCACCACCGCTCCCGCCAGAACGAGCAAAGTCTTGAACCACCAAGTCTGATAGTAATGGGGCAGCAGGACCAGTGAGACATCGGCGCCGGCGGTCCACTGGCTGTCCGTATTGGCGCAGCGCACCTGGAAGCGATAACGCCCTGGCGGCAGGTTCGTGTAGGTCGCCGTTCGTGTCCCTTCGGTCTCCCGCCAGTCTTTGTCGAAGCCTTCCAATTTGTATTGGAAGTGCAGATGGGCGGTGTGCCGGTAATCCAGCGCGGTGAAGCGCAGCTGAGCGTCGCCGTCGCCGGGAGGCGCCTGAATGCGTGACGTGTTCGCGTAACTGCGGCCGTTGATCGAGATCTGTTCGATCAGCACTGGCGAGGGCTGCGTGTCCATATTTCCCGAATCGATATACACGACTCCCTGCATTCCGGAGAACCAGAGGTCCGCATAGCGCAGCCGCGCCGCGGACATGGCCCGGCCGGTATAAGCCTGGCCGCCGGACGCGCCGTCCGACGCGCCGAATGGAAAGCAGCGCACGGGGCCGTGTCCTCGGTCCATACGCTCGTCGAGTTCATCCAGGCTCATGCGAAAAATGCCGCGTGAACTGCCGATCCACAAGTTGCGCCGGTCGTCCTCCAGGATCTGGTAGACCCCGTCGGAATAAAGTCCCTCCCGCATGCTGATCGTTCGGAATACGCCGTTCTTGCAGCGCGTCAGTCCGCCGCCCTTGTGCCCGAACCACATCACTCCGTCGGTATCGGCGTACATCGCCACGATGGGAATGTTCGGCACGCCCTCCGTGCTGCTGAAGGTCTGCACACGGTCGTGCTCCACGCAGTAGAGATTGTTTTTACCGCTCGCCCAGAGCCGGCCCGCGCGGTCGACAATTGCGGCGAAGATCGGATTCCCGGCTGTAGAAACTGGGACCACCATGCTGCGACCGGCGCGTGTGCGGACGAACTCATGGTCGCCCATGACCCAGATGTCGTCGTTTGAGCCGACGGCGATGGCGCCGGCGGAGCCAACCAGCGCGTTGCCGTACTTGTCTCCGACATCCACGGTCTTGTCGCCGATCAGCTGCCGGACACGCCCCTTCCATAAGCCTAATATGGCTCCGTTGGAGGTCTGGCAAAGCGATGTGATCTGTGTCGAAGGACCTCCGATGCGTTTGAATGGCCCGAGGACCGGTCCCATGTTTTTGTAGAGGCCTGCGGCGCCTGCGGAGGCCCAGAGGCGGTTCCCGGCATCGGCGAACAGGCACTCGATCGGAGCGCTGGGCAATCCTTCCCGCGTGGTGAACGTGCGGCAGTTACCGTCGCGCAGTCCGTCGAGGCCGTCGTCCGTTCCTACCCACACGCCGCCCTGCGAGTCGCGAACCGCGCAGATCGGGTAACCCGCCAGTCCATCGGGCCTGCGGATACACACAAATGACTTGTTAACCTTGAGGCCGATGCCGTCATACGGATGATCGTCGCTGCGTTTTTTGCCGTAACGGCAGATCAGGGCGCCGTCGGCGTTGATATCGATGCCCCCGAGGACGGTCCCGACCCAGTCGGGGTTTGCCGTGAAGCGGCCATTTCGGTACTGGTAGAGCGCGCCGCCGATCAGCGCCCAGACGTCGCCCATCCCGTCGACTCTGATCGTAGAACGGGCGCGTGTCTTGGGCTGTCCAGGGATCGGCTTCAGCGCCGAGCCATGGATCGTGTACGCGCCGATGTCGGTTCCGACCCAAAGCTTGCCCGACGCATCGCATTGCATGGATTGGATCGCGTGCGCACGCCATACGTCAGAGGGTACGGAGATGTGCTCGATCTTGCCCGAGCGGATTTCCAGCAGGCCCCCGTCGTCCTGTTCCACCCAGAGCAATCCCTGCGGGCTGACCGCCCAGTGGCGCACCACGATTTGCCCGGCGTAGTTGGCGATGCTGAACTCCTCCTTCAGCTTCCCGTCTACGTTTCTGTAGAAGGCGCCGCTTTCCTCCGCCCATAGTCTCCCACGCGCGTCGAGCTGGCAGGTGACTCGTACTTCGCTTTCGATGTCCGACGCGGGGGTGACGTTGACGGCGGCGCCGTTTCGAAGTCGGGAGATGCCGCCGGTGCCGGCGGCCCACAGGACGCCGTCCGAATCTTCGAGCAATTGCTCGATTCCATTGGTGGCGAGGCCGGGGGTATTGTGGGTGTCGAATGTGGTGAAACGGTCGCCGTCGAACCGCGCCAATCCATCTTGAGTGGCGAGCCAGAGATATCCGTCTCGGCTTTGCAGGATCGCGTTGACTTTATCCTGCGGCAATCCGTTCGACGTGCGCCAGATGGTATTGACGCTCGATTTGAGCGAAAACGGAGCCGCGTGCAGGGGCGCCGTGAGACAAGCAATAAGAGCAAGGGCTGCGATTGGAATTCGCAGCCCGCAAATTGTACGGCGATCCAGCATGAAGTCTCTCGCGTCAACGTCCTTGAAGGTTAGCAAAATTATCGGCTTACACCGAAACAATCATTACTGTTTGCAGTATTTCCTGGTAATTGACGACTGATGCGTGATGAGTGCGCAGCTTTTATTGTAAAATAGAGGGAGAGCAGCAGGCGAGGCATTCATGAACGAGATCGCAGCAGTCCGAAAGCAAATACTGGCGGCGTTCGAGGGCGTAGTTCGTCCAATGAAGAAGCGTCTTGTCACCGAACAGGGACCACGCGATGCGCCGGGAGCCGCTCGGATCGCCGCGGAGCTTGCCGGGACGCCTTGGCAGGAACTGTCCTTCGAGTTTCTCAAACAGCGATGGGCTTCATTCTGTTATCTGACACCGGAAGCAACACGCTATTATCTTCCAGCGCTGCTCGTAACCGCGCTCGACCGAATGCACGAACGAGGTTTTGTACACAGCGTTGTGTACGGCCGGCTAAATCTCAGCGCATACGCCGTTTATTACAGCGGCGGCGACGCTCAGTTTGAGGCGCTTGGAAAATTGCTGTCGCCCGGGCAATTCCACGCCGTTGCCGCCTTCTTAGGGCTGTTTCTCAATGAGGACAAACCAGACCATATGACATTTCTCGCGTCGCGTGCGATGCGATTGTTTTGGGGACGGGCCGGGGGCCGAGACGCGTCCAACTTTGCGGCGTTCGATTGGAAAATGCGGCATTTCGAATATCCTGTTCCCGCCGATCCTAAAAGAGCCGCGCTGGCCGACGAAATCCGAGCGGCCTTTGCCCAGGCCCCGTATCCGGGCGACCACAATCTCAGTGGATCAGCGCAGGGCGACGAGGCGGCGGAAATCGCTTTGGATTTATGTGGCGTGGACTGGCGAACGATCTCGCCCCAACTGCTCGAAGAGAACAGTTCCGCGACATCGTTTCTGACCGACGAAGGGTTACGATATTTTATGCCGGCGCTTCTGATGATAGATTTGATCGGTGAAGACGAAGGGTATGAAATTGATCCTGTTTACGCGCTGACTTCATTTGCAAACAAAGCCGATGCTCATGATCAAGAAATAGACTGGTTCGATTACGGCGTTCAGAGAATGGCTGGATTTACGCATGGCGAGCGTTTGGCGATTATCCACTATCTAGAATATGTCGCGGAGCAAAACGAATATCAAGCTTCGAAAATTCAGGAAGCGCTGGAGCGATATTGGCGGCCGAGCTTGGATGCCGCGTATGATTTCGGTGTGTTCGAGGAGAAGAAATGACGGGCTTGTGGACGGTGACGCTGTTTGGGGGATTGAGGGCGACTCGTGGAACCGAGGTGGTGGACCGGTTTCGGTCGCATAACATCGCCGCCTTGATGGCGTATCTGTGTCTGTTTCCCCGGCTGCATTCACGCGAGGAGCTTGCGGACCTGCTGTGGCCGGACGCCGAGCTGGAGGCGGCGCGGACCAACCTGCGCACCGCCATCGCCTCGCTGCGCCGACAGTTGGAACTGCCCGGGGATATCGCGGGGAGTATTCTGATCACGCAGGGGCGCGCTTCCATCGGCGTGAATCCCGACGCCGTCGTGAGTGATGTGGGGCGCTTTGAAAGCCTGCTGCGCAGCGCCGCGCGGCCGGAAAAGAGCGCCGAGCAAAAGACGGAGCTTTTATGCGAGGCCGTGAGGATCTATGGACAGCCCCTGCTGTCCGGGTTTTACGAGAGCTGGGCGCTGACCGAGCGTGACCGTTTGGCGGAGGCCTACTGGAGCGCTCTGCGCGAGCTGGCCGGGCTTTATGAGCTCAGCGGTCATCGGGACAAGGCGCTCGACTGCGCCCGGCGGGGGGTGTCCGCCGATCCGCTGCGCGAAGAAGCGCACGCCGAGGTCATCCGTTTGCTGGTGGCTTCGGGACAAGCC
>JAOQAA010000626.1 GCA_025963815.1 Capsulimonas sp. | reverse complement strand
TATCTCGGCAATGACATCAATGATCGAGAATGCCTGAACGCCGTGGGATGCGGCATCGTGGTGGCGGACGCACACCCCGGCGTCAAGCGCGACGCGAAGATAGTGCTCCATGCTCGCGGCGGCGACGGCGCTATCCGGGAGCTTGTGGACCTTATTTTGGAAAAGATTCAGGAGAACGCCATTGAATAGCCACGTCTTGATTGGGGATCGGCAGGTCGGCGTTGGCGATCCCGTCTATATCGTCGGAGAAATCGGAATCAACCATAACGGCAGCGTGGAGATTGCGAAGAAGCTCATTGACGTCGCCGCCTTTGCCGGCGCGGATGCGGTGAAGTTTCAAAAGCGCACCCCGGAACTATGCGTGCCCGCTGATCAGCGAAACCGTGTTCGCGAGACCCCCTGGGGAACGATGACTTACTTCGAATATCGACAGCGCGTCGAGTTCGGCGAGGACGAATACGCTGAGATCGATAGCTATTGCCGCGAAAAAGGCATCCAGTGGTTCGCCTCCTGCTGGGACGCGCCTTCCGTCGATTTCATGGAGCGGTTCTCCCCTCCCTGTTATAAGATCGCCAGCGCATCAATCACAGAGGACGCCCTAATGTCGCACACGGCGTCCACCAGCCGACCGATCATTCTCTCCACCGGAATGTCCACGATGGAGGAGATCAGCGATGCGACCACACATTTCGATCCAAACAAACTTATTATCACGCACAGCACTAGCAGTTATCCCTGCGCTCCCAGCGAACTTAACCTTCGGATGATCCCGACGCTGGCGGAGCGTTTCCAGTGCCCGATCGGATACTCCGGCCACGAAGTCGGTCTTCAGACAACTTACGCAGCCGTTGTTCTGGGCGCGTGCATGGTGGAGCGCCACATCACGATTGATCGCGCGATGTGGGGCAGCGACCAGGCGGCCTCCGTAGAGCCTCAAGGACTGATGCGACTTGTGCGCGACATTAGAACTATCGAGCAGGCGCTCGGCGATGGCGTCAAGCGCGTCTACGACAGTGAGCTTCCCATCAAGCAACGACTGCGATTGAGCCCTGGAGCATCCTCATGAGCCTGTTGGAGTCCGTCGCTCGAGTCGGATACTGGACCGTCCCTGCTGGCGTCAAGCATCTGATAACGCCCGTGATGCGACAAAAGCTGGCCCGCCAAATGCTCTCAGGGGAGATTCGAGAGCTTCTCGACCGGAATAACGCGCTGCGCAATCGCCATGCCGGCGAGCGGTGTTTTATTATCGCCACTGGCCCATCAATCCAGACCCAGAATCTACGTCCGCTGGCGAATGAACTGTGCATTAGTGTCAGCAACTTCTTCGTACATCCGGATTTCGTCGTCATCAAGCCAAAATACCATTGCGTGGCTCCTTATCATGCGCCGATTACCGAGGAGGCATGGCAGGCATGGCTAACCGAGCTTTTTGAGCATACCCATCAGACGAAATTGTTCTTCGGCTCCAGCGACCGTGAGCGAAATGAGAGCAACCCACACTACCGAAAAGACGACGCTTATTACCTGAGGTTCATCGGCGGGTTCGGTGAGATCCTACGCGAGAATATCGACCTGACACAAATATTGCCCTTTCCGGGGTCTGTTACGGTAATGGCGCTAATGCTGGCGCTGTTCTTCGGCTGTAAGGAAATCTACCTCCTGGGGTGCGACCACGACTGGCTGGCGCATTACAAGCAAAGCCGGCATTTCTACGACGAGCAGCAGCACGTTCTGAACAGAAACGGATATGACGAATGGGCAGACAGTGAGTACGAAGCCCAGTTACGTTCCATGGTGAATCTGTGGGAGAACTACACCTCGGTTCGGCAATACGCCTCCACTCACAGCGCCCGAATCTATAACGCGACTAATGGCGGTGTTCTCGACGTTTTCCCGCGCGTCGATTACCAGGCTCTGTTTCCTCAATCCTCAAACGCCGTGTAGATACTTGCGGCTTATCTCCATAATAACCCTATGCCACTCTCCCTCGCCCGCAAAATCGCCAAAGCGCTCGTCCCTCCGATCTTCCCGATGGTCTATCGGCGGCTTCGGTCGCCCCGCGCCGCGTACCATGAGTGGGAGGCTGTTCCCAACGGCTGGAACGAGCTGAAAACAAACCCGAAGATCACGGGATGGAACGTCGAGGACATCGCAGAGCAGTATGAGAAGAAGTGGCCGGCGTTTCTGGAATCGATTTTGGGGACAGGCCCGCTGGGGATCTCGCCGGAATCGATCGATCCCACGCAGCAGGATCTGCTCTTTCACAACATCGTGATGTCCTACGCGTTTGCTCTGGGCGCCGCATCTCACAGCAAAGATTCCCTCTCAATGCTCGACTGGGGCGGCGGCTTCGGGCACTATTACCAGATCGGTAAGGCGCTCTTCCCGAACCTTCAGCTCGACTATCATTGTAAAGACGTTCCCGTACTTATCGAGCATGGGCGCCGCCTTCTCCCACAGGCGACGTTTTACGACGATGACGAATGCCTGAAACGCAGTTATGATTTTGTGATGGCGAGCACGTCCCTTCACTACTCCGAGGATTGGCGCGGGACTTTACAAGGGCTCGCAAACGCCGCGACGGGGCATGTTTATATCACGCGCCTGCCGATCACCGAAGGACCGGCCTTCGTATTCGTGCAAAGACCGTACCGTTACGGCTATAATTCCGAGTATATCAGCTGGTGCCTGAACCGCAAAGAGTTTTTGGACGCGGCTGAGTCGCATGGTCTGCGCCTGCTGCGCGAGGTTTATATCGGCGAACGCCCACAGATTCACGGCGCGCCAGCCCCCAGCGACTTCCGGGGATTTCTCTTTGAACAGCGTTCGGGGTCGGCGCACTAAGGACAAGCATTTTGCCGCTTTCGCCATCACAAGTTCAGCCATTTCACGGCGCGCGAACGCTGATCACCGGTGGCCTGGGATTCATCGGCGCCAATCTGGCCGCACGCCTGGTGGATCTCGGCGCGAACGTGCTCCTTGTGGACAGCCTGATCCCCGAGTACGGCGGGAACCTGTTCAACGTCGAGCCGATCCGGGACAAAGTCCAGGTCAATATCTCGGATGTGCGCGACGAGCACAGTATGCGCAGTCTTATTCAAGGCCAGGATTATCTCTTCAATCTCGCCGGGCAGACGAGCCACATGGACTCCATGCAGGACCCGCAGACGGACATGGAGATCAATTGCCGGGCGCAGCTTTCGATTTTGGAGGCCTGCCGCAAGTACAATCCGGGCGTCAAGATCGTCTTCGCCAGCACGCGCCAGATTTACGGCAAGCCCGATTATCTGCCCGTCGATGAAAAGCACCTCCTGCGGCCCGTCGATGTCAACGGCATCAACAAAATGGCGGGCGAGTGGTACCATGTCCTTTACAACAATGTGTACGGGATACGCGCATGCGCCCTGCGCCTGACCAACACGTACGGGCCGCGCATGCGGGTCAAGGACGCGCGCCAGACGTTCTTAGGCATCTGGATCAAGCAAGTGCTCCAGAACGCCCCGTTTGAAGTCTGGGACGGTCATCAATTGCGCGACTTCACCTATGTGGACGACGCCGTGGACGCCCTGCTCCTCTCGGCGGCGAGCGAGGCGGCGAACGGACAGGCCTATAACCTCGGCGGCGCGGGCCACTTGAGCCTGACACAGCTTGCCGACGCCTTAATCGCCGCGAACGGCGGCAAGGGCGAATACGCCGTCAAATCTTTCCCCGCCGACCGCAAGCGGATCGATATCGGCGACTACTACGCGGATGACCGGCTGATCGCGCGTCAGCTCGGCTGGAAGCCGCGCACGGATTTGCGCACCGCGCTGACGCGGACTTTGGAGTATTATCGCGCGGAATGGCGGCACTACCTGTGAGTTGGTACG
>JAOQAA010000624.1 GCA_025963815.1 Capsulimonas sp. | reverse complement strand
GCACGCCTGGAAGACATTCACAAACGGCTGCATATCGCTTCCCCAGCGCCAGGCATGCGAGACGCCGCCGATGACATAACACCCTTGCGACTTCAGCCAGTTCACAACGGCAAGCTCAGACGTCGGCGTTCCATTGTGCGGATTGACATTGCCCAGCCCCCACACTTCGACCACAGGCTTGCCGTTCTGCTTCGCATAGTTGGCGTTCGTGGGCATATGGAGCTGATTGACGATGACGTTCGTCCAGTCATTCGGCAGTTCGGTGGAGAAGTTGTTCCAGCCAGAAAGATCGTAACTGATATAGTACTTCATGCCGGCGCCGGGCGCCGCATTTTGCACAAGCTGCGCACACTGTGTCGGCCCGGAGATCCCCGTCGGGTTGAACCGCCCGATCGCGATGGTGTCCATTCCGTTCTGCTTCATCATCTGCATGTGCGTGCTGACGATGGACGAGTTGTAAGACGTAAAGAGCTTCGCGGGCTGACCGTTGCCGAAGTTGGGCGCGCTGGTGGCGTAAGTCCCGGTGCTGTACGGACGCATGTCGGGCCAGGACGAACAGCCGTAATTGGTGAGGCTGGGCGCGCTGTTGACATCGTACGCCCAGTGGATCCACCCCTGACCGTCGGGCGCCGTCGGCTCCTTGCAGCTAAAGTAGCCTTGATAGGCGGCGGTAAGCTTGCCGACCACATCCCCGGGCGGACTGCCCGCGACCGCCGGCTGGAACCCGATCGCCGAAGCGGCGCCTAAGAGCGCGAGACCGAGACGCATGTGCTGGAATAACTTCGTCATTATTCTTTCTCCTTTGATTTTCTGAATTGCAAAACTAACAATAAAACACATATGGCGAATAAACACCCGCAATCGGATGTTTATACGCCAGGCGCATTTATTTCTGGCAGCTCCCGTCCCATCGGTCAGGATGCGTGGTGATGTACATATTGGAATCGATGGACCATTTCGCGTGGCCATCCGCGAACATATAGTTGCGACCGCCCTGGTGACGCGCGATCCAGTCGCCGTAGCATTGCGGACAGACGCCGTCACTGGGTCGGAAGTTATTGTTGACGACGCAGCGGTTGTTGAAATCGTATCCGTTCCATCCCTGGATCTGTGCGACTTTTGTGGCGTTACCACCATCGAACAGCAAGATAAGATCCGAAGGCGCAACAATAGCGGCGAGACTGAGCGGCTTCCCGGGATTGGCGAAGCCGTCCAGCACATAGGACGTGGCGACATAACTGATCTTGTCCGTAGTGGTCGGCGGATTCCATCCCTGCTGGTCCGGCGCCGACGGGCAGGCCATCACCTGGGTATTTTTGATATAGGGCTGAAGCTCATAGGCCCAGTTCGAAGAAGCAAGATTGTTGAGCGGCGCCGTGTACCAGCCGGCCAGCTGCCCGTTCGGCAGCGTCGGCGGGTTATTCGGCCAGGCGGTTCCTCCGCCGTTTTCATCGCGATACTCATACATATACCGCTCGTCGTTGTCCTGTGTGTATTGAACGACCGCCAGTCCAATCTGCTTGAGATTACTCAAACAAGCCGTGCTTCGCGCTTTCTCACGCGCCTGTGCAAACACGGGGAACAAGATCGCCGCCAATATTGCAATTATTGCTATCACTACAAGAAGCTCGATTAGCGTGAAACCCGTACTTGCCGTCTGACGATTGGCTTTCATAAATAACGCCCACTTTCTTCTCCCTTGAGAAATAGAGAATCCCGATGGATTATGGAGGTGAATATACTTCGCTTATTGTAACATTGAGCGCAAAAAGCCACAAGTACAGATGTGACGATGTTCTTGATGGATTCTCACTCCCTGTCAAAGCCGACGGAACTGTCCCGGCGAGTACCCGCGCCGCGCATGAAAGAGGCGGCTGAAGTGTTCGGGACTGGTGAAGCCGCACTCTGCCGCGACCTGCTTAGCGGTCATCGATCGGTGCTTGAGCAGATACTCCGCGCGCCGCAAACGTGCGTCGATCAAATCGTCGACGGGGCTGGCGCCAAACTGCTTGGTGTATTCGGTGGCGAACCGCGCCGGGTTCAGGCCGCTCATCGCCGCCATGTCGGGGACGGTCCAGCGTCGGCACATGTCCGAATGGACGGCCAGGCGGACCTCACTGAGCGTATTCGCACGCACGCGCTGGGCCACGCTCAAAGGCTCGGCGTTTTGGGCGATCAGCACGCCGATCCGTCGAAAAAAGTCTCGCGAGAGGTCTGTGATCGCATCTTCATAGTGATCCAGCAGATGCAGCCGCTCCTGCCGCACGCCTTGAATGTAAGGCTCCAGAAACTCAAGCTCGCCTAATTCCAGCGCTGTATTGACGGGGATGCCGTAATCCGTCAGGCAGCCCAAAACGCCCGGCCCGATCGCAAGAATCCAGGTATGATCCAGGGCGCCGTTCAGGCCGTGGTAGTACCGAGGCTGGAAGGGAAGATAGAAAATGCAGGTCCCTGGCGGCCGCGGACGCCGACCGGAGATGTCCTCCAGCATGACGGGACCGTGAAACAGAACGAAGCCGTACTCCTTATTTCCTTCCGGCCAGTCGACCTTAAAATCCAGGGGATGCGACGGCCGGATCCCAGAAGCGACGATATCGATTTTCCCATCCTCGAAATCCGCATCCATCGTTTAGCCGCCTCGGGAATAGTCGTGAATTGTCCGAAGTTCGACGGCGGAAAGCGCTCGATCGTAGAAGCGAATCTCCGCGATCCGGCCGGCCCAAAAATCCGCCAGCGCTCCCCAATACACAGACGCGCCGAACCGCGTCGGCCCCGGGGCGCTCCAGGGCGTATTGTAAGCCAGCGTCTCGCCGCGCTCGCCGTTCTCCCAAAGCGTGACCTGCCGCAGCTCACAATCATGCACGCCGGCGAGGTGAGTCCAGCCCCGCAGGTCAGGCTTCCGGGCGCCGCGCGCATGGATCGTGTTGTAGTCGCTGCCGGAGGGAGTCACGGTAAACATAAAGCACTGCTGCCTCGCGGAGTATTGGAGATAAAAACTACAATGATCCTCGTTGCCTACACTAACGCCCGTCATCCAATCGGCCGCCGGGTCTTCGTCTTCGATCAATACCCAGGCGCAGACGGTAAAGCTTTTCGCGGTATCGACAATCGGCTCGGGGACTTCGGCGTAGGACAGCACGCCGTCCAGCCGCAGCGCGCCGCCGTGCGGCCCCACCCCAAGCTTTGCGCCATGGTGGAATGCCGCGCGACCATATCGGAAATGGTAATCTTGATCGTACCCTTCTTCGTCCATCTCGAATCGCCAGTAGCCGACAGGCTCCAGATAAAGAAGCGAAAGATCCGTGGC
>JAOQAA010000615.1 GCA_025963815.1 Capsulimonas sp. | reverse complement strand
GCCGCCACCGAAACCATCACCCTGAACGCCGACGGCAGCTACGTCCAGTCCGAAGTCGGCAAAGACGGACCGCAGCTGGAGTTCCCCGCTCGCCCGGCGGCGCAAACCGTGAAGGGCAAGTGGAAGCTGCTGGACATGCCCCGCGGCGCGCGCATCAAGTTCAGCGGCTCCATCGACGAACTGCCCAAGGACGCCGTGGTGATCCTGAGCAACGCCCTGCCCTTCGGCGAGACGTCGGATGTCCAGAACCCCTACTCCACCACACACGATCGCACAATCTCGGCGCATGAGTTCCACCTCAACTAATTGCCCGCCGGTCCGGCCGCCTTCCCATCGGGAGGGCGGCCTTTTTATGAGCCGCTCCCCGGTTTATCGGCAAACCTATCACTGTGACAGAAGAGAAACCAGTGACATATTGGCCTCAGGCTCCGTATAACTCTCAAGGCCGCGTTGTAAATCCCCTCTCAGTGGGATATAATGTCCGCAGCACTCGTGCAACTTTTTGAAGGTCGGCGTGTCTCATCGAAGTGAGAGCATCGCGCTGAAAGGGGACGGAATTTATGTTCGGCAGGATTTGGCGCTATATCAAGGCCGTGCTCGGCTTTAAGCTGGATCAAATCGAAGATCCTGAGATTTTGCTTCAGCAGGCGCAGCAGGAAATGCGCGAGGCGCAGGCCAAGAACCGTGAGCGCGCCGTTCAGGCGATCACGCAGAAGAACAATCTGCAGAATCTGGTCGATCAGACCGAGAAGACAATCGCTAACCTGCAGGCCAAGGCGGAGCTGGCTCTTAAGAACGGCGATCGCGATCTGGCGCGGCAGCTTCTGGTGGAGAAGGGTCAGTATGATCTCACTCTGACCAGCACCAAAGCGTCGCTGGAGAGCGTGGTCGAAACGACGGAAGCGATCAAGGTCGCCATCCGCCGCGAGGAAGAGCGCATCCGCGCCAAGACCGCACAGGCGCTGGCGATGAAGGCGCAGTGGAAACAGGCCCAGATCGAGACGTCCATCAACAAGGCGCTCGACGGCATGACCACCGACGGCACCGACGCCGCTTTCGAGCGCGCTTCCGCTAAGATCAGCAACGCCCGCAGCGAAAGCTCGGCGCGCACGGAACTGGCGAAGGGACGATTGGAAAACAAGATCGCTGCTCTGGACGACATCGGCGCAAGCACCGCCGCCGACGCCGAGCTGGCCGCGATGGAAGAGCGGATGGGCCTCGCGCCCAAGTCCGCGCCCGTCACCACGACGCCCGGTCACGTGACATCGACGACCGAGATCGACCGTCAGCTTCAGGAACTGGAAGCGCGTGTCGGCGGAAATGGGCCCAGCGGCCCCTCCGCCTCTTAATCTGACCGACGACAGGCTCGGAAGCTGCCTGAAGTGAGAAACAGCGATTCATGAGTTCGATGCCCGACCGTTTCTATCGAGTCGCCAAAGCCTACCTGGACGCCGCACGCGGTCGTCTGGAGGACATTGACAGCGCGGCGCAGGACGAACTGCGCCGCTCCCTGCCGCACGAGAATGCCGATTATGGCCACTCCGGCCCGGCCGCGAGCGACGATCCCATGGAGCGCGCCGCCGCCAAGATCAACGCGGCGCGCAGCGCCTCCTCAGCGCGCCGTGAGATCGCGCCGGAGCGCTATAACTTCAGCACGCCCTCCGACGAAGATATGCCCGTCGCCTCGCCTAAGTCAACGACGGTTGTCGACAACGCCTACAAGATCGTCGGCGTGCCGGCAGGCTCGCCCTTCCCGGTCGTGGAAAAGGCAGTCGTGAAACTGCGCGAGCGCTGCGCCCCCGCCCGCTTCCCCGCCGGCTCTCCAGAGCAGGCCGAAGCCAGCCGTATCCTGGCGCGTGTCGAGGACGCTTACCGAATTCTGCAGGACATCCTCGGTGTTCCGCAGGGACGCTTCGACCGTTTAGAATTGTGACGGCGGTTTCGCCATGCTGCTGCAAGAAGTCCCCGGCGCGACCGAACGTCCCGCCGGCTGCAACATTCAGGTGACACAGGGCGCGGCCTCGACGGAGATCACGATCCCGCCGCGCAAAGCCATGTGGATCGACCGCATCCCCACCCTCTTCTACATCGTCTCCCTCGTGTTATTTCTCTATATCGGCGCGGTCTTCTTCACCACCCAGCGACTCGTCTTAGGCCCGGATATGAACACGGACCACGGCCACATTTCCCGCCACCTCCGCCACTATATCTACTGGCTCGTTCCCGTTTGGATCGCCTTCGAAGCCATCGGCTGGGCGACCGTCTACCTCGTCCAGCGCCCCTTCTACACCACCGAAACCCTGCGCATCGATCGCCTTGGCGTCACCATCACCCGCGCCCTGCCCTTCTCCCGCCGACAAAGCGTTTTGCTCAAAGAAAACCTGCGCGGCTTCCGCTTGCGCCAGGACCCGCAAGGCATGTGGGGCAGCCGCGTCGAGCTGCAATCCGTGGGAGAGACGATCGAGGTCGGAGAGTTTACGGGCGAAGCCGAGAGGGAATGGCTGACGTCGGTCGGGAACGCGCTGCTTGGACGGTATTGAATTAGCCCCTTCGCATCGTCGGTCCCTGAGTGACCCACCCAGGCCTTCGCCCCCTCCTCCGTATGACCCACCCCGCGCTTCGCGCACCCCTCCCGCAGCGGGAAGGGTTAATAAGAGCTACGCGGGCGAGAGCCGTCTGCGTTATTCTCTGAACTCCCTTCCCGCTGCGGGAGGGGTGCGCGAAGCGCGGGGTGGGTCATACAGGGAGGGGTGGGTCTTGAGGCGCTACCCAACCCCAATCAGCGTTCCCAGCTTCTTGAGTTGGTCTGGGGACCCAATGGCGATCAGGGCGTCGCCGGGGTTGAGGATCATGTCGTCGGGAGGGTTGGGGAGGAAGTGGCCGGCTTTGTTGCCGCGGCGGATGGCGACGACGAGGGCGCCGGTGCGGTCGCGGAGGCGGCCTTCGGCGAAGGTTTTGTTGGCGAATTCGCTTTCGGACAGGACGATGAACTCGCGCAGAGTGAACTCGGCGTGGTCGGCGTCGGTCATGGCGGTGATGAAGTCGGTGACGGCGGGGTTGACCGCCGTGATGCCCATCCAGCGGCCGCCGAGGATGTG
>JAOQAA010000614.1 GCA_025963815.1 Capsulimonas sp. | reverse complement strand
ACCAGCACCGTCATCATGAAGCCGAGTTCGGCCGCGTCGATGTCGGCGGAATAGCCCGTGATCACGCCGCTCTTCTCCAGATGCAGCATGCGCCGGGTGCAGGCGGTCGCCGACAGGCCAACCCGCTCCGATAGAACGACCTGACTGATCCTCGCATCCTGAACGAGGTGTCGCAGGATCTTGCGATCGATGGAATCGATTTCAACGCTCACGAGGCTGGGTCTCCATCTATCGCAGGAATATCCCTCAGAATAGGGATAACGTACGGAATTTCGGTGATTTTACCAGAAACTCCACTAGAAAACGCTAAAAACCGCCGTGCGTAATCTGACATGGTGGGCGGGATGCAGCGGCCCAGGGCCGGGCAGCAAAAACACTGGCCGAGCTCGGTCATCGCTATCAACGAATTCTTCGCAGCCTGGCCGAGAGACCGCTGGCAATGAAGCTCATGGAGATCGATTGTCATGAAAGCCCTGGTCATGGGAGCCGGCGTGGTCGGCGTCACGACGGCCTATTATCTCGCCAAGGCCGGATTCGAGGTCACGGTGATCGACCGGCAGCCGGGCCCCGGGCTGGAGACCAGCTTCGCCAATGCGGGCGAAGTCTCGCCGGGCTATGCCTCGCCATGGGCCGGGCCGGGCATGCCGTGGAAGGCCGTGCAGTGGATGCTCGACCGCCATGGTCCGCTAGTGCTGCGCCCGCAGGCCGATCCCGCGATGTGGCGCTGGCTGGTGCAGATGCTGCGCAACTGCACCGCTAGTCGCTATGCGCTCAACAAGTCGCGCATGGTCGGCGTCGCCGAATACAGCCGCGATTGCCTGCGGGCGCTGCGTGCGGACATCGGCATTAGTTACGACGATCGCAGCCAGGGCACCCTGCAATTGTTTCGCAAGCCATCGCAGCTCGATGCGATCGGCGGCGACGTGGACATCCTGCGTCAGTACAACGTCCCGTTCGAGGTGCTGGACCGTGCCGGGTGCATCCGCGCCGAGCCCGGGCTGGCGGCGGTGCAGGATTCGTTTATCGGCGGATTGCGGCTGCCCGACGACGAGACCGGCGATTGCCATCTGTTCACGCAACGGCTGGAAGCGGCAGCCGCCGCATTGGGCGTACGCTTCGTGTACGGGACGACCATCCGGTCCATCGATGTCCAAAGCGGCGCGGTGGCGCAGGTGACGACCGACAAGGGCGCGTTCGCGGCGGACCGCTACGTGATGGCGCTCGGCAGTTTCTCGCCGCTGCTGTTGCGGCGGCTCGGGATCGACATTCCCGTCTACCCCGTCAAGGGATACTCGATCACGGTGCCGATCACCGACGAGACGTTCGCGCCACAATCGACCGTGATGGATGAAACCTACAAGGTGGCGATCACGCGGCTCGGCGACCGCATCCGCGTCGGCGGCACGGCGGAAATCGGCGACTACCACGTGCGACTGTCTCCCAACCGGCGCGCGACGCTGGACCGCTCTTTGACCGACCTTTTCCCCAAAGCCGGAGATCTGTCGAAAGCGACGTTCTGGAGCGGGCTGCGTCCCATGACGCCCGACGGGCCGCCGATCATCGGGCCGACGCGCCTGGACAACCTTCATCTGAATACGGGCCACGGAACTCTCGGCTGGACCATGGCGTGCGGTTCAGCGCGGGTCGTGGTCGATCAGATGCAAGGCATCAAACCAGAGATCGACACTGATGCGCTGTCGATACAGCGTTATCTGTGATCGGAACCTTCGCAACGGCTGCTGTTGGCGCAAAACAGCCGCTCGTGGATACGTCCGTTCCTAGAGCAGAACGGACGTTGGCTTGGCTTCGCTCCATGTCCGACTCTGGCCCAAGGCCGATATGCTGCCTTCAATCAACGCGCGAACCCAAACTCGGCCCCATTTACCATCGCGACGCGCGTGGTACGATCCGCTTGCGCGTCGCGAGTTGGGAGGACAACCGCCACGAACTGTTTGGACGGAAAGGTCCAGACGACATGGCATCCTCGCTCGCTTTGAATCCGCTTCACAGGAGGGACTCTTGAGCATGAAAACTATCCGATCGCCCAAGGTGGCGGAGGCGCCGCCGCAGACTTGGTCCAACAGGAAAGTGGCAAGCGGATATTTCTACATCGCGGGGATGACCGGCTCGGGGCCTAAGGGGGAGCATCCAGGCGACGACATGTACATTCAGGCCAAGTCGATCTTTCAGAAGTTCAAGGATCTGCTGGAGGCCGCGGGTGGCAAGATGAATGACATCATGTCTATCACGGTGTACGTTACCAATCTCGATGAAAACACCGAGGTGTGGCGCGCGCGCCGGGAGTTTTTCACCGGCGACTTTCCCTGCTCAACCTTGATCGAGGTAAAGCGCGTTGGTTCGCCCAAGGCCAGCCCGCCGCTCAAGGTGGAGATTAACGCGACCGGCGTAATCGGCGCGGGTGGCTAGTTTGCCGTTCCCGGGCGTCCAGCGAGCTTGTCACAGAGAACCCGGACCTAACGGTCTGGGTAGTGCCAGCGATAAATAACTGCGGGAGCGATCCCCCTCATCGTCGGCTATTGGCGCAAAGCCGCCGTTCACATCGATCGGAGGGATTCGCGCCGACTGAGGTCAGCCCCGCGCCTTGCGCAGCATACGCTCTTGCATCTCGGCGCCCGAGATCTCTCCCGCCTAGAAGAGAGCGAGCAGATCGCGGCAGAAGGCGGACGGCTGTCCTCCCTCCATCATGGTGATCGCGATCGCGTTCCAGACGCTGTCCACTCGTGCCACGCGCACGATGTCCGGCGCAGCGGGCGTTGGGCAGCCGCTCCTGGGCTTCGTCCAGTGAGGGAAAGCCGGCGATGTTCATGGTGAAGCGTTCCTGAGAGGCGGTGTCGCACCATCCGCCGAAAGGCGCCATCCCGATGAGGCTGACTGCCCCGGCACATGACTTGCTGCCTCACGGATCCCGCGTCAGCGCGGCGGCCGAAGCTCGCCGGCGAGCCAGCCCAGAGCGTCCGACTTCATGGGATCGACGGCGATTGAGATCGTCTCCGTGCGCGCGCAGGTGGAGCACTCGAAGGTCCGCTCCTCGAACCCGCGCTCGCCAAGGGAAATCCGCGCCAACGCCATCCGGTGTTTGCACACAGGACACATCGGACGATCGTGCGGCGACCTCATACGCCTAGCCCCAACGGTGGAGGCCTATAGTCTACGCAGGATCGGCGGACGGTTTCAATCGCGATCGGAACACAGGTGTTCTGGACGAATTGGTCCAGCGGGCCGCGCGAAAATGCCGGCCTACGTGGCCTCACCTCCAAGCCCCAGTCCCCAAAGGCGGGGCCGCGCTCAGGAGCGTTAGGTGCTGCCTGCGGGTGGGGGGCGGATAGAAAACGCATGGGACGGCTGTGGCAAATCCTGAAGGCTGCGTTCTCGGGCTACCTGACGAACGACGCCCTGAGCCGCGGCGCGGCCATCGCGTTCTACGCCGCGACGTCGCTGGCGCCGGTGCTTCTGATCGTGGTGGCGATCGCGGGTCTGGTCTTTGGACAGGACGCCGCCCGCGGGGCCATGAGCGAGGAGCTCGGCCAGCTGCTGGGTCCGGCCGGCGGCGACTTCATCAAGACCATCCTGGAACGATCGAGCGATCCCGCCTCCGGGACCATCGCGACGGTTCTTGGCGTCGTCACCGTGCTGATCACCGCCTCCGGCGTATTCGGCGAGATGCACACGGCGCTGAATGCGACCTTCAAGGCCAAGCCGATCGACGAGCCGATCTCCGCCCTGATCCGGACCCGCGCCGCCAGTCTGGGACTGGTCGCGGCGCTCGGGTTCATGCTGGTGGTGTCGCTTGCCGCCAGCGCTGCCCTCTCGGCGCTCGGTCATGTCTTCCAGGGACTGTTCGCCGGAAAGATCCTGCTGGCCGTCCTCAACACCGTCGTGTCGCTGGCCATCTTCACGCTGCTGTTCACCGCGATCTACAAGGTGCTTCCGGACACGGCGATACCCTGGCGCGGAGCTGGTGCTGGGCGCATTTGTCACGGCCGTGCTGTTCGCAGTTGGAAAGTCGCTGATCGGAATCTATCTCGGCCGCGCGGCGCCTAGACGATCGATTCCATGAAACCTGCGTCCTGGAACTAATGGTTTGGTGGCGGATTCCTCGTTTGCGATTGGCGAAACGAGGAGCGGGATCATGGCAGGATGGCGGCGGGTAATCGAATTGACGAT
>JAOQAA010000596.1 GCA_025963815.1 Capsulimonas sp. | reverse complement strand
CCCAGCACGGCGCCGCCCGCTCCATAAAGCATCAGCAGGTTGATCAGTGTCTTCGTACGGATGGGAAGCGTCCAAAGATCGGTCATGATCTGGCTGGTCGCCATCATCGGCATGACGATCACGATGGCGGGAATCACAATCACCGTGAGAATGCGTGAGAAATGATAAGCTGCTCCGATGGATGGAATTTGACCAGCAAAGAGAAAATGGTCCAGAACGACGGCGACGAGCCAAGCCGCCGCCATAACGCTCGCGCTCCGGCGGTAATGCGCCCAAAGGTAAATGGCGATCCCGCGCGCCGCCATGGATTGAGGTGATGCAGCGGGCGTCGAAGCGATTTGCGCGGTCATAAACGTCTCATTTCATCGGTCGTCAAGTGGGGCGTCATCGGCTCCGGTCCCACGCCAGCGCCAGCGGGGCGAGCGAGAGGCGGACGCCGGGCATCAGAATAACGACGCCTAGCGCGATCGCCGGCCACTCGCCGCGTCCCGCAGCGAAGCCCACGCACAGCAGGACAAAGAAGGTGAGGGCGCCGGCCGCCCACATTGTCAGCGCGGAGCGCAGCGTGCGCTCCGAGATTAAGCCCCGGCGGCGAAGGGTGGCGACGATCACAGTACTAGCCCCGAGTTTCAGCGCAGCGAGGAACAGCAGCGCGCCGGGCACGATCGGGCGGACTGCGGGACTGGCCAGGACGTGACTGTAGAACGGCGGAATGGCGAGCGGAAGCAGAACAATCCCTGTGAAAACCCATGGAACCCAGGCGCGGCCGGTCAATTGCAGGAACAGCGTCTCAACCTGAAACTTCCAGCTGAAGTAAAACAGCGTGAGAAGTCCCGTGATAATGATCGTTACGGTGTGCGCATTGAGGGCGGGCGCCACTGCGTTCCAGAGCGCCGCGCCGAGGCTGATCTGGTGGAAGTTCTCCCAGGCCGGCAGCGACATCCAAATGATGAAGAATGGGACGATCGCCGCCCATGCCGCCGCCGCGCTCAGCGCCGCCGAGCGAAGCTTAGCCGCGACCAATCCGGCGCAATCAAGTGGACGGGTCGCCAGGAACGGCGAGAGCGTCTTGTCGCTCTCCCGCATGCCGGGCGAGGCGCAGCCGATCACCAGGGCAAAGTAAAGCAGCGCGCCGACTAAGAATGGCGGAACTCCCGTCGCCCACGTATTCGCCGAGACATGCCGTGTCCCATGCGTCAGAAGGGTGATGATGTGAATTTCCGAAACCAGCGGGATGACCAGCACCGGAAGGGTGAGCGCGCCGAGTCCCGCGACCGCCGCCGCGATATAAAATCCATGGCTGCGCCACTCGTACCAGGCCTGCGCGTGCTGCTCGGAACCGAACTTGCCGCGAAGAGGCCGTGTGTCCTTGAGATCCTCAATCCCCGCGCCGCCGATGGTTTCGCCGCATCGTGTCCATTTCGCGCCGACCACTCCCAGGATATAAGCGAGCGGCGTCAGCGCCAGAAACCCGACCACGATGACGGCGGACGGGGCGCCGTTGCTGGCGGCGATGCCTCCCGTCAGCACCATCAGCACGGTGCAGATCGAATAGATCAGCGCGTGCAGCGTACCGAAGGTAAATGGCTGACATCGGATAGCGAGCGCCGCCGCCTGCACGGCGGCGAGCATTGCGGCAGGCCACCAGATCGGCGCGTCCAAACCCGCCGGACGCCAGATAAACACGGCGTTGGCGATCCAGAACAGCGCCGCCGTCCCGCCGCCGTAAAACATCAGCCAGCCGATCAGAGTTTCGGTGCGCACGGGCAGCGTCCACAGCGTTTCGTCGACTTCGGAGATCGCCATCATCGGGGCGAAGACCAATAATCCGGGGACCATCAGCATCGTCACCAGGTGCGAAGGCTGGATCGCGTCGCCGAATGTGGTGATGCGGCCCGCGAGGAAGAGCTGGTCCGCCAGCGCCGAAGCGAGCCAAAGCCCCGCGATCACCAGAAACATCCGGCGGAAACGCATCCAAAGATAAAGCGCGATTCCCCGCGCCGCCGTGCTCGAATGTGGAGCTGCGGGCGCGTGGAGGATATAGGCGGTCATGGATCAGCACTTCCCTTCGTATCGATAATTACGAGTTCTCATCGGCTTCGGTCCCACGCGAACGCCAGCGGCGCCAGCGCCAGACCAGGTCCGGGCATCACAAACAAGACGCCGAGTAAAATTTGCCACCAGGAAACTCCCTGTGGGATAAGCGCGGTGCAGAATAAGAGAAAGAATAGGGCGGCGGCGCCCGCCCAGACAGCCGATGCTTTGCGCATCGTCAAAGCGCTTACGAGTGACCGTCTCCGCAGTCTGCGCCCTGCCTGAATGGTGAGCGCCGCCTTCAAGCAAACAGCAATGACGGCGGCGCAGCAAGCGGCATTCATCGCGTTCGTAGGAGACACACTGGCAATGCTCATTAACACAAGAGCCGCGACAAGGGCTGTGAATTTTGCCGTATAGTAGGCTCCTAGGGCCATGCCCCGTCTCCCGGTAAGGCTAAAGAACAGCATTTCGACGGGAATCGCCCAGCTCAGGAAAATGGAGCCGGCGAGGACGCCGATGTAAAACAGGAGCAAGGCCACATTGCCGCCGGCGCCGAGCACGGCGATCAAGGCCTGACCTTGCGTCGTCACCGCCGAATGCATGATGGTCGGCGTCATCAGCCAGACAATGGCGGCCGGAATGAGCGCGGCCCATACGCCTACGACACTCCAAGTGATGATGCGCAGATGGACGGCCACATAGGAAGCGGCGTCGAATGGGCGCACGGAGACAAACGGTGAAATTCGGATATCTCCCTGGTTAAATTTCGATTTTGGTGCGCTGCCTGCCAGGTCGCGGCGTCTCAGCATTCGCGGGGCGAATGCGCCAGCTATCGCTGACAAAAAGACAATCGCCATCACGCTTGTTCCTAAGCTGGGCCAGGTAATAGACCCAAATCCATACATCCGCCAATAGTTCGGCCTCGCTGGCGTGTTATTGAGGATCTGCTGGAGCACGAGCGCTACCACGCCCGGCATCAAAACATGTCCGAGGATCGCCCATTTTCGTGTTCGCCATTCGTACCACAGCTGCGCATGTTCTATACTCTGAAATTTCGTGAGGCTCGTATGGGACCAGCTGCTTGGGATGTCCACTTCCGTTCGCGTCTCGCCCCTCCGCGCGCTCTCGGCTCTCGCTGACGCGACTGGAAAGAGCAGCAAAGCCACGGTGAGATATCCGGCCCAGAGAATGCTTTCCGGCGTTTTGGAGGAGATCTTGGCGATGGCGCTCCATACAGCATGTCCTTCCACCAGGAGAATCGCCGCGATGACGACGGCCAGCAGCACAGTGGCGGTGGCGCGGCGGCGACTCAGGGAGTCGAGACGGGCGGCGGCCGTGAAAACAGCCGCGAACATCGCCGCCAGCGCCGCCGCGGGCCACCAGAGCGGCGCGCTAAGCCCGGCCGGACGCCAGATACACAACGCTGTGACAATCCAGAACAGCCCGATCGCCGACGCGCCGATCGACATGCTCCACCCCACAAGCGTCCGTGTGCGAATGGGCAGAAGCCACAGGCTGTCATCCATTCGGGCCAGCAGAACCAGCGGCGACAAGATCAGCATCGCGGGAAAAATGAAGATTGTGACGCTCTGCATTTCCCCACACTGTGCGAGAGTTGGGATTTGACCTGCGTACAGGAAATGATCCACCGCAGCGGACACCAACCACGGAGTCGCCGCAAACGCAAAGGCCCAACGGTATTGCGTCCATAGATACAGAGCAAGGCTTACAAACGGAAGCATCCGTCGTCTTCGCCTGGGCAAATGCGCTATCTGGGCAGTCATGGATCAGCAATTCCCTTCGCATCGATAATTACGAGTTCTCATCGGCTTCGGTCCCACGAGAACGCCAGCGGCGCCAGCGCCAGGCGCAATCCGGGCATGAACAAGAGGACAGCCAGCGCCACATGCGGCCAGACGATATGATAGGGAGCCAGCGCCGTGCAGAACAGCAGAATGAAAAAGAGCGCGGCCACCGCCCATAACATCATGGATTTCCGCACGCGGAAGGCGCTGATGAGGTCTCGGCGACGCAGCACGTGAATCACCAGAGCCAGGAGCAGCATTTTTAAACAAACGCCGACAATCGCGGCGCGCCAAATGAAAGCTTCTGTCAAAGAATGCGCGATTGCCTCAGAAGGATGAGTGAATAGCCACTTGGCCCCGATCATTCCACCGGCAAAAAAGAGGTAGGTAACCGTACCGATCGATACCTGCGCCCATCGCCTACCTATCATGGTCAAGAAGAGCAGATCCGTCTGAAGTTTCCACGTCAGAAAGATAAGAGCGGACACGATAGAGATCGCCAGTATCAGCGCATGCGAGCCTTGCTGCGTGAACGCCGCCGTCCAAAGCGCGTTTCCGAGCAGTGTCGAGCGGCCATTGACCGTCGCGGGCGTCAGAAGCCAAACGCCTGCGAATGGAAGGAACGTCGCCCAGCTTTTCGCCGTAATGTAGGCCGCCACTCGAAGTTTGACCTCAATGTATTCCGCCGCGGAAATCGGTCTTGTTGTCAGAAACGACGTCAGGGTTCCGTCAGCATTTCTGGAGCCAGGCGCTCCCACGCTTACCAGTGCGGGTATCCACCAAAACATCAGAAACGGTCCGCCGGTAACGAGACACGCCATGATTGAGACATGGTCCAAATTCCAAATGGCGGCGCTCAGCGGTTTGTCCGCGATAAAATTTGTCATTGGCCAGCCGAGCAGACTAAGAGTGCCGAGGACTGACGACATTGCGACCGGCAAGCGGCTTAGCAGCCGACGCTCAAACCAGACTTGAGCCTGCCCGTGGGTGTGAAACTTCGGCAGGGGAATTTGGGACTTGCGTCCCAGCGTGGCTATCATCGGAGCGGCGCCGTCGCCGCGCCGCGCCTGCCCCGCTTTGGAAACAGCAATGGGAAACGAAAACGCAATTGCCGTGAGATATCCACCCACGAGAACGCCTTGCGGCAATCCATACCAATCCCCGGCGATCCCTAATCCCACCAGCGCGAACACGCCCAGCACATACGCTGTGGCGACACGAGTGGTGAGGACCGCCGACTGACAATTCATTGTGAACGTGAGCGTGTAAATAGCGGCAAGCATGGCGGCCGGCCAGAAGATTGGCGCGCTCCATCCGATCGGCCGCCAGATGAGCGCTGCGGTGGCGATCCATAGCAGTGCTGTCGCCGACACACCGATCAACATCATCCATGCGATGAGCGTGTGTATACTGACGGGCAGTTTCCACAGGGACTCGTCGATTTTTGGCATCATCACCAAAGGCGAAAAGGCCGCTACGGAGCCAAACAGGACGATAATCACCAATTCCGGCGCCAAGGATGCGTTTTGGCCGATCAAGCAGAAATGGCAGATCAGCGCGGCGATGAGCCACGGCGCCGATAGGAGCGCCGCAGACCGTCGATACCTTGTCCACAAATATAGGGTAAATCCCCGAAACGGGTTGAACCGCCGCATCTGCGGGGGCACGCGTGTGATCTGAAGCGCCATCACTTAATCCTCTAATCTTCCGGACCGACGGCGATCTTGGCGCCGACGCGGGCGACGAAAATATCGTCGAGTGAGGCGGGCGTATGGGCGACAACACGGGCGTCCTGAAGTGCGGCGGCGGCTTCGATGTCGGCCGGTCGTCCATGACAAACAGCGGTCCATTCCCGGCCGAAACCTTCCCAGTGCAGCGCTCCGGGCATTTCCGGCGCCGTCTTGCGCGCCGAGCCGAACTGCACGCTCGCCTTGAAATGGGTCTCCTTGATCGTGTCCAGCGCATCAGCGAAGACGATCTTGCCGCCGCGCACCATCGCCACATAATCCGAAACGCGCTCGACTTCGCTGAGCAGGTGCGAGGAGAACAGCACCGTTCGGCCCTCATCGGCGATGGTGCGGATAATGGCGCCGAGAATATCTCGCCGGACGATCGGGTCCAGGCCCGACGACGGCTCGTCGAGCAGCAGCAGGTCGGGCCGATAGGAGAGGGCGGCGATCAGGCCGACGCGGGCGCGCTGTCCTTTCGACAGGTTCTTCACGATGGCGCGGGCGTCCACGCTGAACTCGGAGCGCAATTGCTCGGCGAACGCCTCGTCCCAGGTCGGGTAGAACGCCTGCGTGTAGCGCATCAGCTCATGCACGGTCATCCAGCCGGGGAGACTTGTCTCCTCCGCCAAATATCCAATCCGCGAGAGCACACCGACCGGGTCTTCCACCGGATCCCGCCCGAAGACGCGCACGGTCCCTTGCTGCGCCTTCAGCAGCCCCAGGATATGCTTGATCAGGGTCGTTTTGCCCGCGCCGTTTTCCCCGACCAGACCGTAGACGACGCCGGGGGGAACCGTCAGACTGACACCGTCCAGCGCCGTCTTCGGTCCAAAGCGGCGCGTGAGATCATGGATCTCGACGACCGGCGCGTTATTTTCTCGCTCTGCATTCACGTTCTCGGAAATCATCGCGTCACTTCTCCTTGGATATACTTTCCGTCAAATCAGCCATTGGCCGCATCAGGCCGTCATCTATCGGCCGCATTGCGGCGCTTCGTTCCCGGACCAAGTCCACGACTTGGTCCACGCCGAAATTCATTTGCGTCGCCTCCGCCAGCAGGGCGTCCACCCGCTGCGTGAGGATCTTCCACTGCTCGTGCTGCGCCAGCCGCGACCCTTTGTCGGAGACATAAGTCCCCGCCGTTCGCCGTTTCTCCACCACGCCCGCCATCTCCAGCTCCCGGTACGCCCGCGCCACCGTGTTCGGCGTCACCAGCAGCCGCTCCGCCAGCACACGGATCGGCGGCATCTCCTCGCCCGTCTCCAGACGTCCCGACGCGACCAGATACTTGATCTGATTGACGATCTGCAAATAGATCGGCGTCCCGTCTTCAGTTGAGATATGAATCTGCATGAACTCTTTCGAATTGGAAACGTTTCGCGGCGACCCACGATAATACTCATTTCCTCAATCGGCTGACATGACATTTCTGCGTCATGCCTCGCGCCTCCACGCTACTCCGACGTCATCTTATCTGAAGCGTGGATATCGGGCAAGTTTCTGTGTGGCGGCGATGAATGCAGATACGCAAACACTGTCACGACGGCCATAAGCGCGATCAATATCAGAATAGCGGCGCGGCGAATTTGCATCGATAATCCTCGTAAAATTGTATTAACTCAATGATACAAGATAGCAAGCAGTCTGTCAAGGGAATTCCTGAATAATTTTCCTACGAACCTTTTTCTCGATGGCGCGTCTGTGATTGTGCCCAAGAAAAATTGCTGTTTCCAAGGAGAGGAACTGAGATGAACCGATTACGACGAACTGCGCATGCTGCGCTGATCTGCCTTTTGACAATAACGGCGCTCGCCGCAGCGCCGGCGTTTTGCGCGGGGGGCGATACGCCGAAAGTCGCTCGCAATATCTCTTACATGGCGCAGGGCGGCGGCCCGAAGCTCAATACGCTGGATGTTTCCACGCCTGTGGGAGCGAAGTTGGCCTTGCCGGTGATTGTGTTTATCCATGGCGGGGGCTGGAGGAATGGCGACAAGGTGATGGGGGCAGGGGATAAGGCGACGGATTTCACGCAGGAGGGATATGTCTTCGTCAGCATCAACTATCGTCTGTCGCCGGCGGTGACGCATCCCGTGTTCGCCCAAGACTGCGCGCAAGCAGTCGCCTGGGTTTACAGTCACATCGCGGGTTACGGCGGCGATCCCAAGCGAATTTTCCTGATGGGCCACTCGGCGGGCGCGCACCTGGCGGCGCTGATCAGCACGGACACGCATTATCTGACGGACGTTGGCGTTCCCATGAAAGCGCTGCGAGGCTGCATTTTGCTGGATTCGGCGGCTTACGATATGCGGCCGGGAGCACCCAACGATCTGATCCCGAAAGTCCTCATTCGAAAAGCGTTCGGCTCCGATCCCGCCGTACTCAAATCCGCGTCGCCACTTGTCTACGTCGCAGCCGGCCACGACATCCCGCCATTTCTGATCTTCTACGTCGCCACGCGCGACACCTCGCGCCAGCAGTCCGAGACCATGGCGAGCGCCCTCACCGCCGCGCACGTTCCCGTGGAAGTGAAGCCCGCCTACGACAAATCGCACCGCACGCTAAATGTCGGGCTTGGAACAGAAGGGGATATCCCGACCGAGCAGACATTGGAGTTCCTCGCCAAGTACAAATAAGAGATCTGACGCTGCAAATTTTTGTTGACAGGGGACGCAGGTCGTGTTATGATACGGGTGTATCAAATTGTTTGAAATTGTTTCGTTCGAACTAAAACACATGAGTGAAGCCCGTCCACAAAAATATACATCGCGATTAGGCGTGATTGCACAGGTGGAGACCCATCTGCGTGAGCGTGTTCAGACGGGCGTATGGGCTGCGAGCATGCTGCTTCCCAGCCGCCGCGATCTGGCGGCGGAGTTCGGCGTGGATCTGAACACCGTGCAGCGGGCGATCGCGCCGCTGCTGGCGGATGGGACGCTGCGCGCCGACGGCGGGCGGGGCACTTATGTGGCGGACGCCGCCAAGCCATCCGAGGAGGCGCTCGCTCCGCAGCCGTCTGGCGGTTCGGGGAGCACGAGGCTGGGACTGATCTATTCGCTGCATCCAGGCGCGCAGGATGTCGGCTCCTTTTGGACACGGCTGACGATGCGCGCCGCGGAGGAAGCCTTCGCCCGCAGCGGAGGAACCATCCTTTCGCGGAATTTGATGGCGAACGGCGGCCTGGCCGAGCCGATGCGGGACGCTCTCAGCGCGCTGCTGAAGGAGGATGTCGATGGGATCGTCGTGGTGGCCATCAATAATGTCGCCGAGACGGCGGAGGAAGTGATTTCCGCCGTGGATTTAGAGCGCAATCCGGTGGTCTATACTTCCTGGCACGCGGTTCGGCCCCCGCTGGCGCACGTCTATTTTGACAGTGACCACGAAGGGTATCAGGCGGCGCA
>JAOQAA010000568.1 GCA_025963815.1 Capsulimonas sp. | reverse complement strand
TGTAAATAGAGAGAATGATAATGTCCATGCGGCGGAGACGAAAAATAACTAAAGGTCTTGCTGGCGATGCCCTTTGTTGACCATCGCTAACGGTTTTGAGTATACGAAGCGTAGATCAAAAAACTATCAAAGTGTCCCAAAACATGAAAATATTTTCATGTTCTCATTTGTTGTTACCAGTAGCCAAACTCGATCTGGTGAAATTGCGTGTTGATAACGGCCTCTGATCCTATAATTCCATGAATGTTGTGGAAATTCACGAACCATTTTCCGGACTAAGAGAAAATACGGCAAATACTCTAGGTTTTGCCAAATACCAAGCAGGCGTTAATTCCGCCAAAGCCGAACGAATTGGAGAGGATATGCTTGGCGTTGATTTCGCGTCCGCCCATCTCAGGAATGTAGTCCAAATCGCAGTTCGGTTCGGTGTGGGTGAGGTTGAGAGTTGGGGGCGCCCAATTGTCTTGCAGGGTCAGCAGGCTGATGGCGGCCTCCCAGGCGCCAGTCGCGCCAAGGGCGTGGCCATGGAAGCTCTTGGTGCTGCTCATCGGGATTTTGCCGGCGTGCGCGCCGAAGGCTTGCTTGATAGCGCTGGTTTCCGTGCTGTCGTTGAGCGGGGTGCTGGAGCCGTGGGCGTTAATGTAGTCGATCTGATCGGGGTTGAGGCCGGCGCGATCCAGCGCCAGGGTAAGGCAGCGCGCGGCCTGTTTGCCGTCGGGGCGCGGCTGGGTCATGTGAAACCCGTCGTTGGTGAAGGCGTGGGCGAGTATCTCCCCGGAGATCTTGGCGCCGCGCGCTTTAGCGCTTTCGAACTCTTCTAGGACGAGCATCGCGGCCCCTTCGGCCATGACAAAGCCGTCGCGGTCAGCATCGAACGGACGGCAGGCGTGCTCGGGATCGTCGTTTCGCTGGCTCATGGCGCGGATAATCGCGAAGGCGCCGAAGCAGAGGGGGGATAGCGGCGCTTCCGATCCGCCTGCGAGCATGATGTCCGCGCTGCCGTCTCGAATCAGATCGACGGCGCGGCCGATGGCGATCGGAGAGGAGGCGCAGGAGTCGCCGTTCGCGGTGGCGGGGCCGGTCACGCCGATCTCGATCGCCACGTTGCAGGAGCCTGCCCCATTAAAAACGCTGAGCGCCAGCATTGGGTTTACGCCGCGTACACCTTGTGACAAAAAGTTAGGATATTGCTCTTCGGCAAAACCGACGCCGCCAAGGGCTGTGCCGAGGCAAACGCCGACCCGTTCGCGGTCTGTGGCGCCCAGGTCCAGATGGGCGTCGGTGAGCGCCATTTTGGCGCATGCGACGGCGTACTGGGAAAACTTGTCTAGGCGCTTCAGCTTTTTGCCGTCTAAATAAGGGGCCAGATCGAAGGAGGGGACTTGGGCGGCGATGCGTGTCACGAACGGGGAGGCGTCGAAGCGCGTGATGGGCGTGACAGCGGAGCGCCCTGCGCGCAAGCCCGCGCGCAGACCCTCGACTCCGATCCCAATGGGTGTAATCGCGCCGATGCCCGTGACGACGACGCGGCGCTGCGATGTGTGTGTCAAAGAAGATTCCAGTCTACTGCGCCCTCATGAGGCGTGTTTCGTTTTCGATGAGCTGCTTGATCGTCTGAAGCGTGCGGCCCGCGATGGCGTGGACGAAACCTTCGCCAACCACATCGCGGGCGAACCAGCCATTCAGAAAGTCAAAAGGATAGGTCAGGTCGTGGCCAATGGTGACGCGAACGCCGCGTCCCCAGGGATCGTCCTCCAGCGTCCAGACGACCCACATGCCGGTGGCTATTCCGCCAATATGCTTGAATAGGATCCGTCCCTGCCTCGGTTCGCAGATCTGTATGCTGCGCCACTGGACAGGGAATTTGACCCCCGGGCGCAAAAATCCATCACGCACGGCCGACATTTTCACCACTTTACGCAGGCCGTCCTCAGACTGCTCCAAAACATCGACACGTCGATAATGCGGCAGGATCGCGGGCCAATTTTGGGTGCTGCAAGCAAGCTCGAAGATGCGCGCTTTGGGGCCTTGAATGTAGACGGTGTTTTCAGTATGCATAACGGTGGAATGGCCCTCATCAAAAAGTTCGCAGCGCAGGCCCCGCATTCGCAGCGCGGCAGGTTGTGTATGAGGTAATCGCCGCGGGGTTTGGCGCGCGGGAGTCGCACGTGGTCGAGCTAGCACGGCTCGGTAACCGCGCTCCGCTAGAAACGCTTCCATTTGATCTTAATGGTTATACCCATCTCCGAGGTTCGCCACTCTTGTTTTGCACGAGCGCCATTCGGTAGTACAGATGAGAGGAAATATGGACGTTTTGCACGCCGCTGAGGGCGATCATTTTGGCGTATTCACGTGGCGTAAACGCGCGGCGTACGCTGGCGGGGCCGTCATGGCGGGTGAAGGGATGGGAGCGCATGAGCGCCAGGGCGGCATCCACACCGATCAGCGAGAGCTTATCTCGCCGCAGGTCCGTGACGATGAAGCCGCGCGTTGTCAGCGCGTCCATGGCGGTTAAGAGCTGCGCCGAGGCCTCGAAGCCGAGGTGATGGAACGCCAGGGCGCAGATGGCGATGTCGAAGGAGCAGGGAGGAAAGGGAAGGTGAAGGGCGTCGGCCTGGACCAGGCCGACTTCGGGAGCCGCTTCCTGAGCGAGGCGAAGCATGGCGGGCATGTTGTCCACGCCGACGGCGGTGATGCACAGCCCGCGCTGTTTTCCCCAGGCGATCAGCGCCTGGGGAATGTCACCGCTTCCTGTCGCGATGTCCAGCACCCGAATTTTCGTCCCACGCGGCGCGCCGCGCAGCAGCCGCGCGACATGGCTCACAACGGCGTGTGTTCCGCCGAACCATCGATTAGAGCGGGCGACGTCTCCCATCGAGACCGCGATTTCATCGAACGGCTGGTTAGGATCGTCAATCTCCTCGGGTTCATCGACCCGAGGGATATCAAACCAGGCCATCGAACGCCTTGTCTACCGCCGCGATCGTCGCGTCGAGGTCCTCTTCCGTGTGGGCGGTGCTCGCAAACGCCGCTTCGAACTGCGAAGGTGCGAAGTAGACGCCCTGCTCCAGCAGAGATCGAAACAGCTTGGCGTAGCGCGCGGCATCGGCGGTCTTCGCCGTCGTGTAGTCCATGACGGGCGTTTCGGTGAAGAACGTCGTCATCATCGAGCCGATGCGATTGATCTGCACGGGAACACCCACACGGTCGGCGGCGGCCTGCGTCGCCGTGGCGAGCCGTCCGATCTTGCGCGTGAGATCATCGTACATCTCCGGGCCGCCTTCTTCCAAGATTGTCAGCTGCTCCAGGCCTGCTGCGACCGCCAGCGGGTTGCCCGAAAGCGTTCCCGCCTGATAGACTGGCCCGACCGGCGAGACGACGTCCATAATGTCCACCCGTCCGCCGTACGCCGCCAGCGGCAAGCCGCCGCCGATGATTTTGCCGAGCGTCGTTAGGTCGGGCGTGACGCCCAGCATCTGCTGAGCGCCGCCGACCGAAAGACGAAATCCCGAGATGACTTCATCGAACAGCAGCAGCGCGCCATCCGCCGCCGTCAGCTCACGCAGCGTCTCCAGAAATCCGGCGACGGGAGGCACAACGCCCATATTGCCCGCAACGGGTTCCAGCATCACGCACGCCACTTCGCCCTTGTGCGCCGCAAACGCCTCCCGGAACGCGCCAATGTCGTTATAAGGAAGAGTGATCGTATCGCGGGTCAAATTCGCCGGCACCCCCGCCGAGTCGGGAAGGCCGAACGTCGCCAGTCCCGACCCCGATTTCGCCAGAAACCCATCCGAGTGCCCGTGGTAATTCCCCTCAAACTTAATGATCAGATCACGCTTCGTAAACCCACGCGCCACCCGCACCGCACTCATCACCGCTTCCGTTCCTGAGCTGACCAATCGAACCTTCTCAATACTCGGTACAGCAGCGACGATTCTCTTTGCCAGCGCCACCTCCGCCGCCGTGCTCGCCCCAAACGACGTTCCGCGCGACGCGGCGTCGGCAATCTTCTCCAAAATCCTCGGCGCCGCGTGCCCGAAGATCAGCGGCCCCCACGACATCACATAGTCGATATAGCCATTGCCGTCCACATCATAGATATGGCTGCCGACGCCGCGCTCCATAAAGAGCGGATCGCCGCCGACACTTTTGAACGCACGCACGGGAGAGTTGACGCCGCCAGGAATATATTGCACCGCCTCGGCGTAGAGGGCGGCGGATTTGGAATGGTTACGGGACATGCGGATATTATACCCAGCGCGCAGTTCCGTGCTTACAATCCCATCAAGATACGGAGCCGATCTTCGACCGCTTGTAACGCCGTATTGTTGACAGTCCCGAACTTGCGGACGAAGCACTCACGGGAGACCGAACGTACGTCTTCACATTTTACATAACTTTGCATCGACAAGCCGCCTTCGGGCGGTGTGATGGGGACATGGGTGCGTACGCCGCGCGCCTTGCTGGTAATCGGGCAAACGATCACAAGGCCAGCGGGGCCGGCGTTAAAAAGATCCACGGAGATCACAAGCGCCGGCCTTGTTCCTGCTTGCTCATGACCACGCGTCGGATCAAGGTCAAGCAGCCAAATATCGCCTCGGCTAGGGGAAGACGGCAGGCTCATTCGTTAGCCACCCCATCTCCTAGCGTTTGCTCCCAGAGATCTCTCTCCTCTACTTCATCGTTCCATGCTTCGGGATTAGAGCGAAGCGAAGCAAAGTCAGCGTTCAGCGCTTCCAAAAATACTCGCTTACGGTGTTCTTCGATGGCTGTATCCAAAATGGTTTGCATGGGCATACCGGATACCGTCGCCATTTCTTTAAGACTGCTATGCGCTTTGTCGCTTACTCGAATCATACTCATATCGGTATTCTCCTGATCAAGTATACCGATATGTATGCCAATTTGTAAACAGATTTATTTTTTTATTGGAATGGATATCCCCTCCGTCTGAAGTCAGACGGAGGGTGCGCTCGCGATTACCTCATGCCGCCGCCGGCGAGAATCGTTTCTCCCGTGAGCCATCCGGAGGCGTCGGAGGCGAGGAAGACGGCGATGTT
>JAOQAA010000519.1 GCA_025963815.1 Capsulimonas sp. | reverse complement strand
GTTATACAATCTCTTACCAATCCTTCCCTGCTTCAAGGGAGGGGAGGCGCGAAGCGCCGGGGTGGGTCACTCGGAGGACTTGTCGTGCTTGGAATCGTAAACGTGATATTTTGGAATTTCTACTTGTTAGATATTAACCGACGGGAGACGCGAACACCATGAGTGAATGGACAACGACGCCGCTGCGCGTGCAGGATGAACTGATCGAGCAGCCGAGCTGGGGCGGACGATATATTATCGATCTGAAGGGCCTCTCGGATGCGCCTGAATGGACCGGCAAGAAGGTCGGCCAGTCGTATGAGATGGCGAAGACCTCCACGTTGATCGACCCGAAGACCGGCGCGGCGCGGCCGCTGCAGGAGCTGATCGCGGAAGACGCCGTGGGACTGCTCGGCCAGACCATCGTGGACAAGTTCGGTACGGATCTGTCGCTGCTCATCAAGCTGACCCAGGCGAAGGGCAACTCCTTCCAGGTTCATCTTTCCGGCGACGGCTCGCTCAAGCACTGGAAGCCCAAGCCCGAAGCCTGGTTTTACTTGGGACCCGGTCTGTTCACCTTCGGCCTCAAAAAAGGCACCTCGTTTGAAGCCTTCTCGCGCGTCCTGAACACCATCGACGACGAGATGCAGCGGTTGAGCCAGGAAGTCAAATCCGGACGCCGCACCGTCGAGGACGCCCGCGCGCAGGCCAAGCAGCGCATCCAGACGCTTGACCCTTACGCCTATATCAATGTGATCGAAGCCAAGACCGACGACATTGTCGACCTGACCGCCGGCGGCATCCACCATTCGTGGGAAGAGGACAACACGCGCTTCCCCGAAGGCAACCTAGTCTACGAAGTGCAAGTCGATGTGCAGGACGAATACTGCTCGATGCGCGGTTTCGACAAGGGCAAGTTGCTGGACGACGGCGGACTGCGCCCGACTCATGTTCGCGACTACCTTGCGACGATCAACCCGGACGATTACCACAACGACCTCGCGCACCACATTCGCCAGCCGCAGACGCTTTCCGAGACTGAGGGACTGAAGGCCGAGTCGCTCTTCCGAACGCCATACTTCGACCTGGACCGCCTGACGATCACCGCCGGAGCCACCTCCGAGCAATCCCTTGTGCTGGGCTTCCACCACCTGTTCATCTTCCAGGGTGAAGTCAAGATTGGGGAGCTAACGCTGACGCAGGGCCAATCGTACTTCATTCCGGCGGGGCTAGGGGAGTATGCGATCGCCGCCACAACCAACGCCGTGGTGCTGAAGACTTATCTGCCGGTGGAGTAGTGGACCTATTCCCCCGCGCTTTAGCGCGTTTCCCCCGTTTCCCAGCAAGGCCCTTCGGGCGGGAAAAGAGGAGCCAATAAATATTGTCCAGGCGAGTATTCTGTTAGGTAAGAAGAAAATAAAGGCCCATTCACATTTGGTTTAGTCAAATGTGAATGGGCCTTGTTCTTTGCGGGCCACGACAAGATTCGCCTGGCCTTTAATGATGAACGCCCCTTTTCCCGGGCTTTAGCCCTTAGGGGGAAACGCGCTAAAGCGCGGGGGAATAGGTCTCGAAGCTACGCCCCCACGGCCAGCGCGCCGACTTTCTCTTGTGTCGCCTCGTCCCGGTTCAGCTCGCCCGCGACCCGTCCCTGGTTAATGACGAGGATGCGATCCGCCATTCCCAGGACTTCGGGAAGCTCAGAGGAGATCATTAGGATCCCAATTCCCTGTGCGGCGAGTTCGTTGATCAATTGATAGATCTCGACCTTGGCGCCGACGTCGATGCCGCGAGTCGGTTCATCCAGGATCAGCAGTTTGGTGTTGCGGAACAGCCACTTTGCGAGGACTACCTTTTGCTGGTTGCCGCCGCTGAGGTTGCCGACACGCTGCTCCACACTCGGCGTGCGCGTGCGCAGGCTGGTCACGTACTTGGAGGCGGCTTCGCGCTCGCGCTTGAAGGAGATCTTGCCGATCGACGACACAAGGTCCAGCGAGGCGAGAGTCGTGTTTTCACGGACGCTCATTGGCAGAATCAGGCCCTGGCCTTTGCGGTCCTCCGTCACGAAGCCGATACCGGCGTGGGTTGCGTGGTGCGGCGATTTCGGCTTGTACGGCTGTCCGTCCAGCGTGAAAGTACCGGAGTCGTAAGGGTCGGCGCCGAAGATGCAGCGGGCGATTTCAGTGCGGCCCGAGCCGACCAGGCCGGCCAGCGCGACGACTTCGCCGGCGTTTACTGTCAGGTTGATATCCCGAAGAACCCCCTTGCGATTGAGACCCGATACGGTCAGGACGGATTTGCCGACGGGGGCGACCACCTTGGGGAAGTTGGACTCCAGGCTGCGGCCGACCATCTCGCCGATCAGGATCTCGGGGGTCGTTTCGGACATCTTGTGCGTCTTGATCGTCTTGCCGTCGCGCAGCACCGTCACGCGGTCCGCCAGCATGAACACCTCGTCCATGCGGTGCGAAATGTAGATGATGCCGATTCCTGAGTCGCGCAGGCGTTTCACCAAACGCCAGAGGCTGACTTGTTCGTGCTCGGTCAGCGTGGCCGAAGGTTCGTCCATCGCGATGACCAGCGCCTTGCGGCTGGTCGCCTTGGCGATCTCCACAAGCTGCTGCTGGGCGATGGAGAGCTGATTGACAGGCTTGGAGACATCGACGTCCAGGCCGAGGTCGGCCAGGATCTTGCGGGCTTGATCGCGCATCTTGCGATGGTCCACCGAGCCGGGAAAGGGACCGGGCGTCATGCGTCCCAGGAAGATGTTCTCGGCGACGCTCAGATGCGGTACGAGGTTCAATTCCTGGTAGATGATCTGGATGCCCAGCTCCATCGCCTGCTGCGGCGTGCGCGCTTCGATCGGCTTGCCGTTCATCAGGATCCGGCCGGTATCGGCCTTGTAGGCGCCGGCCATGATCTTCATCAGCGTGGACATGCCCGCGCCGTTTTCACCCATGATGGCGTGTACTTCGCCGGGAACGACGTCGAAGCTGACGTCTTGGAGCGCCTTGACGCCGGGGAAGCTCTTGCTGATCGCCTCCATTTGCAGAAGAGGCGTTGCGGTCATTGTCGTCATAATCGTCGCTTTCTTACGCCTTGGCCGCCGAGCGATGGCGGAAGCGGTCGAGCGCCACAGCCACGACGATGACGACGCCGATGATGATTTCCTGGATGTAGCTGGGCCAGCCCATCAGCTGCGAACCGTTCCGCAGGAGCGCCATGATCAGCGCGCCGATCAGCGATCCCAGGATCGATCCCTCGCCGCCGCTCAGGCTTCCTCCGCCGATGACGACCGCCGCGATCACGTCCAGCTCTTCACCCTGAGCAATCGTCGGGTCGCCCATGCCGGAGAGACGCGCGAACTGCATCATGCCCGACAATCCGAAGAACAGGCCCGCGAGCGCATAGATGCTGATCTTCAGCGCATCAACGCGCAGGCCCGAAAGGCGGGACGCGACTTCGTTGGAGCCGATGGCGAAGATCGAGCGTCCGAACACGGTGAACTTCAGCATCAGATGGACGAGGATGGCGAGGCCAATCACGATCCATACGGCGGCGGAGACGCCGCCCGGAGCTGTATTCTGGGTCAGGCCGTCGATCCAGCTATGCGGGGCGTAGACAGCATTCTCGTTTCCGAGCCACTTCGCGGCGCCCCGCGCCACTTCCAGCGTGCCGAGTGTGACGATAAAGGGCGTCACACGAAGGGCGACGATCAGGCCGCCATTGATCGCGCCGACCACGCCGCCTAGCACGACTGCGGCCAGTAAGGCAACCATTGGTGAAACGCCGTGCTGCTTCATCAGCACCGCCGCCAGTACGCCGGTCAGCGCGACGACGGAGCCGACGGAAAGGTCGATGCCGCTGCTGATGATGATCATCGTCATCCCCAGCGCGCCGATGGCGACGATGACGGTCTGACTGAGCACCAGCTGGAAGTTGCCGAAACTCAGGAACGTCGCGCGCACGTCGGGCTGGATCGAGAACAGCGCCATGACCAGGAAAAGGCCGATGAACGGGCCCAGCGATTTGAAAATCTGCTGCGTACGCGCGGCTCCGGCGCCTGGGGCGGGTTTCGTCTGCGTGGGGGGATCGGATTGAACGGTAGTCATAAAATTACTCTGTCGTGAGATGTTCCGACGCACTCATGGCGCAGACCCGGCGGAGGCGCACAGCCTCTCACCGGGTCCGCGCCGTGATGGACGCAAGAACAGAAGTATCGATGGTTTCTAGGAAGCGCCGAGATACTTGTCGATCGGCGGGTTGATCAGCTCGTTGACCTTGGGATCGTTGACGTTTTCCGGGGTCACCAGCGTCACGCCGGTGTCGACACTCGCCGGAACGGTTTTCTTTTGAACGGCGTCGAGCGCTGTGTTGACGCCAAGGTAGCCCATCTGGAACGGGTTCTGAACGACCAGCGCCTGGATTTCATTCGCCTTCAGCGCGTCGATCAGCGGCTTGCTGCTATCGAAGCCGACGAACTTCAGTTTGCCAAGCAGGCCGATGTCCTTCAAAGCTAGCCGCATGCCGAGCGTCGAGCTTTCGTTCGGGGTGAAGACGGCGTCGATTTCCTTGCTGTGGCGGCCAAGGACGTTCTGGGCCGACTTGTAGGCCGTGTCGACCGTCGGGCCGGCGTACTGGTCGCTGCTCACGACGACGATGCCGGGGGCTGTCTTGATCGTGTCCAGGAAGCCCTTTTCGCGTGCTTCGGTGCTGGCGGAGCCGATGCCGTATCGAAGCACCAGGAGGCGTCCCTTGCCGCCGAGCAGCTTGATCATCTGCTGGCCGGCGAGCGCGCC
>JAOQAA010000497.1 GCA_025963815.1 Capsulimonas sp. | reverse complement strand
GACTGTCTCCTTATAATCATCGGTGTCTGGTTTGGAGAAGGGACGATACTTCAGCGTCGCGACCTGAACAGTGGCGCCGGCGGTCAGATCCTTCGGCACAGGCTTGGCGAGCGTGAGGGTATTGCCGTCGATCTTGGTGATCAGCTGCTCTCCCATAACATAACCGACGATATTGCTGAGGCCGCTGTAACCGACCTTGAGGCCGCTCGTGTCCTTCAGCTGGACCGTCATATCCCCTGTGTGTGCGTCCGCCGCCAGCACCTGCTGGGTCAGCTTATACGGACAAGGGCCGGCCTGGTGGGCGTTCAGCAGAATCAGAGGACGGATTCCATACTTCTTAAAGGCTGTAAGATTGGCGAGGACCTTCTTTTCCTGGGCCGGGATGATCTTGGTCTCGTCGTCATAGCTCATCAGCCCCCACCCGATCTCGACACGCGCATGATGGATCCCGTGACTGGCGAGCATCTTCGCGATCATGTCGGGATTTTCGTAAATGACGTTGAAGACCGCGCCCGTTCCGTTGACAAAAGTGGAGGCGGGAACCGTGGGACCGTAGGAGCGCCACGGCTGCGCCCAATGCGACTGCGACCCGAAGGGGACTTTGGTAAATTGATCCGGGTCGATGTAGGGCCCGCTCAGCGATCCCGCGTTTGCGCAGCCCTGCGCTCCCGCGACGGCGATCGCCGCCAAAAGCGCGGCGAGGGTCGATCTCTTGTTCATCAGCTTTATCCTTCGTACTGGTATAATGACTAGTTACCCATATTCTTCCATACTTCGGAATAGGCGACAACCATTAAGGAGAAGTTCCCTGGAAATGTACGATGTCATTGGCGATGTCCACGGCTGCCTGGACGCGCTGAAGCGATTGACGGCCGCAATGGGATATGACGCCGGCGGCGAGCATCCTGAAGGACGCTCCTTGGTGTTCGTGGGAGATTTGATCAACCGGGGTCCCGATTCGGCGGGCGTGCTGCGCCTGGTTCTCGGCTGGTGGCGGCAAAACCGAGCGCTGACGGTGATGGGCAATCACGATGTCATCCTGACGAAGTGGCTGAGCGGCGCGGCGCTGGAGCCGGGGCGCGGAGGCCTAGACGAAACGATCCGGCAGATCGAGGCGCAGCCGGACGCCGCCGATTTCAAAGACGAAATCCGAGCGCTCCTTGCCGACACACCCTTGGTCCGTATTCTTGACGAAGGACGCTTGATTGTGGCGCATGCGGGGATCGAGGAGTCAATGATCGGCCGGGAGGACGATCCGGAGGTCCGTCGCTTTATTCTGTACGGGGACGCCACCGGCAAAACCCCGGAGGGGAAGACGCTCCGGCGAGACTGGGCGGCGAGCTATCACGGAGCTGCGTTCATCGTCTACGGCCATACGCCGCAGCAGCGCGCGGAGATCCGACACAACACCGTCAACGTAGACACAAGCGCCGTTCACGGCGGTCGGCTGACGGCGCTGCGCTGGCCCGAGCAGACGCTGGTTTCGGTGGCGTCAAACTATAGCGTGGCCGATCCGAAGGACGCGTCTTAAGCGAACGACGGGCGGGTGACGCCTTTTGCGCGCGACGGGTAACGGCGGACGAAACCGCGCCCTGCGCCGCCTCCGGCCGGACCGCAGCAGCGGCCCAGACGCGGCTGCCGGGAACATCGCGCAGCCAGGATTTCCGGCAGTACCGATAGCGCTTCGCCGCTAGGGGCGCATCTATGGCGGCGCGTCCCTGAGACATGGCCCAGAGCGCCATCGCAAATGCGAGAATGCTGGGGAGCCACAGGGGAGTGCGCCGGGGCGTATGCGCGGCGACTGCCGCCGCCTTCGGCTTCGCAGGCGCGAAGAGTTGCCGGTCCGCAGCGGCGGACTTCGCCTCGCGGTCGCCGCCGATATTCTCCAATGCATCCAGCCGCGCCTGCGTCCCGCTCACGGAGAGCTGGGTCGCCAGCGCACGGATCAATCCCACATACACTCCCTGCCGGCGTACGAAATCACCCACATCGCCCGGATCGCCGGAATGCGTTTCGACCAGCAGCGACGCGACGTTCTGAGACGTAAAATAGCGATGCGCCAGCCTTGGATCGGCCTGCGGCCCGTAAGCGGTCGCGTTGATTTGGAACCCATTTTGTGCGAGCGCCATGGCGGCGGCAGCCTGCATCTCTCGCGCCGCGCCTCCGATCGCGCTGTCCCGATCCCGATCAGCTTCGATACAGTTCGCGTTATAGGGATCGTCGCCGTCCCAGTTATGCGCATCCACAACCACGTGCGCCCCCAGCTTTTGGGCAATCGCCTTCACGGCGCGCGTTTCCGGCTGCGTGAAGGCGCTCCAGTCACGGTTCAGGTCCGCGCCCGCGCCGCTGCGGCGGGTGTTCGCGTCGGCGCCGTCGGGATTGACCATGGGGATAAAGTAAAACGTCGTTTGCCGAAGCTGCGCGCGCAGTTCCGGCTCTTTGCCGTGTGCGAGGCGGCTCAGCACGCCGAGCACGGCTTCCGTACTGGCAGGCTCATCACCGTGCTGGCGGCAGAGAAACAATACTCGGACGGTTTTATCCGGACTGACGCCCGGTTCGCCGGCGCGCACCATCCACAGAGTCTTGCCTTGAGAAGATTTACCGATTGAAGCCAGGGAAAGCAGCGAACTGGCGGCGACGTCCGCGCGCAGCTCTTTGGTCATGGCCGCATAGGATGTGACGAGCGAGGCAATCGGCTTCGTCATCACCGGCGGCGCGTCCGGGCTGACGGGAGCCGCGGCCGACGAGAGTTGGGCCGTCCCCGCCGCAATCAGCAGGGCTCCTACTTTCCAGCTCTTTCGGATATTCATTATTCTTCATATCGGCGCGGCATCCGCGAACTGTAGGTCACCCGCCGCGCAGGCACGATCTCCTCGTCTCCCACGGCGACATCCGTCAAATCCGTCACATCAACCGAGCAGAACTGCATCGCCACCCGGCCGACCACGGGGAAGCGCTTTCCCCGGATCGTCACGGTGTTTTGCGCGCCCGGTTTCATCAATCCCCGCACCAGCGCTTTAAGACCGCGTTTGCCGGAAGCGACACTGCCGGGAACGACGGTGAAACCGTCTGCATAGCCGATCGGCAGGACCGCCAGCGTCGTGGCGCGCTTCGTCACGAACTCGCCGCCATAGCCCACGGTGGTCCCGGCGGGAACATGTCGGACAGATACAACGCGGGTTTTCAGTTTCCAAGAATCGCGCAGCTCCAGAAGTTTGGGAAGCGAGGGCGTGGGATACTGGCCGTAGAGAATAGTCCCCGGCCGAACGGCGTCCATCCAGTAGTCTGAGCCGAGCAGAACACCCGCCGAGTTCGCGCAGTGACGCAGGCCCGGATCGATCCCCGCATCCTTCAGATCTTTGAGCACGGACTGAAAGACGGCCAGCTGCCTGCGCGTCGGCGCTTCGTCTTTGTCCAGCGCATTGCCAAAGTGCGTGTACACTCCGGCCAGCGTCACATTCGGATCGGCGGAAATAGCGCGCGCTAAGTCAACGACCTCTGAGGGCAGTACGCCCAGGCGCCCCATCCCCGTATCGATCTTCAGGTGAACGCTGGCTGTTTTTTGAACAATGGCGGCGGCTTTGGAAATGCTGGACAAACTTTCGGTGTCGACAACGGTCAGGGTAACGTCGTTTTGGATCAGCGCTGCCGCCTGATCATACATCGGCGGCGCAAAGGCGAGGATCTCGGCTGTGACACCGCTGCGGCGCAGCTCCAGCGCTTCTTCTCCCGTGGTGACGGCAAAGAAATCCACTCCCGCCGCCGCCAGCACGCGCGCCGCTTCCGGCGCGCCGTGGCCGTAAGCGTTCGCTTTCACCACCGCAATCACGCGCGGCGCGGGTGTGGCTTCACTCAGCAGTTTTTGGATCGCCCGCACATTGTGCGTCAGCGCCCCTTGGCTCACCGACACCCAGCTCGTCGCCGATAATTCGTCGTCCGTCACGGTCCCTCTCTCTCGCCCTCATCGCCCATGGTCGGCGCGGGGGCGGCCAGCGTTTCATCCGAGGCGGGTAGCTGCTCTTCCCCTGCCACGGCGGGAACCTGCGGCGCAAGCGCCGAGGGAATGGTGAAGCCGCGCGCCTCTGCTTCTGAAAGCAATTGATCGCGCTCGCCAGCCAGATCCCGCAGGATCACCGTCATAAATCGCTCGTGCGCCTCGGCGCGGGCGGCGACGCTTCGTCCGCCGCCATTGGATCGGTTCGTCTCGAATAAAATCGTCGGCACGCCGCCTTTTACGTTCTCGTAACGGTGCGCCAGCCGCGCTGGATGCCCGTCGTCGATCACACAGCTGCGCGTGTGAAACCCTTCCGACGCCATGGAGAGCTGCACGATCTGCTGTGTCCCCATGCAGGCGTCGACCACCTGCGGCATCGCCCGTCCCAGGGGTCCGACGGTTTCGGTAAAGTCACCGCGCGAATCGCTGGGATACAGTTCGTGCTGGTCGGTCATCAGGTCGGGATGGAGGCGAAACACGGTCTTGTAGATCGCCCGCGTTTCCGGCTGCGTGCGCTTGAGCCAGTCCCGATTGAGATCGACATCACGCGCGTTATGCCGTAAAAACTTCTCGGAGCCATCGGGGTTCGCCATCGGCACGATATACACCGTGACATGTTTCAGCGTGTCAGCCAGGGGATCGTCCGCTCCAGCCTTCACCAGCTTGGCCGCGAAGCTCAAAGCCGCCTCGGTGCTCGCCGGCTCATGCCCATGCTGACGGCAAAGGTAAAAGACTTTCTTCGTCTGTTCAGACGTCACCGACGGATCACGCAGTGTCACCATCCAGAGCGAGCGGCCTTTGACGGACATTCCGATGGAGCTCAGCCCCATCCGACCCGCGCCGTGCGCGTGGTCGTACGCCAGCATGGATTTCAGCCGCGCAACCATGGGCTGATAGCGTGTGGTCCCTGGCGGCCGGACGAGATTCTTTTCCGCATGCGTAGCCGATGGAATGATCGGCAGCAGTAAAATCGCAGCGACAATGGTCGCATGAAATCGAGGCATCGCACGTTCTCCTTCTACGGGAATACAAGTCCGTTGTGTGGAGTGGCTCTTCCTTGAACACCTCACATTGATTATCGGCAGAATTACCAGGGTTTCTCAGGCTCCCAGTATTCCGCATGGGTCATGAAATCACATCAGCTAGGACCACGGTATAAAACCCTGGGCGAGTAACCCGGGTTTTATACCCGGGTTCAAATCTGGCCGCACGAACCTTGCTAGGAACGATGGCGCCTTATTTCCCGCCGCTCTTGATCTTCCGCACCCAGCGCTGTGCGGTCGGCTTGCCGTTTGTATAAGCCCAGTACGCGAACGGCTTATACACGAGATCGAACTCACCGAGGTACTCGACGTATCGCGTCCCGAAACCTTCCTTGAACCGATTGAGACCTTGCAGATGGTCTTCCTTTTCTAACTCCGACGACGATTCGCCTTCCTGCTTACGCCGCGGGCTGACGCCCCGGAAGTCGTACCATGTGCAGCCTTGCTCCTTCGCCCAGCGGATCATCGCCCACTGCATCGCGTAGTTCGGCATCACGTTCCGGTGCTCGTTAGATGACGCGCCGTAGACGTACCACGCCTTGTCTCCAATGATAAAGCACAGAGCGCCGGACAGACGCTCGCCTTCATACTCAGTGAGGAAAAGCTTGGCCAGGCCTGCCGGGACTAAGTTATCCCAGATCGTTTCGAAGTAGCCGAGGCCGCGCGGACGGAAGCCGTCGCGCTCGCCCGTGATCTTCATCAGCTCATTGAAGACCTTGAGATCATCGCGTGTCGGGTTCTCGACCAGGCGCACGCCATGCTTTTCGGTAGACAGCTTGATATTGCGACGCGCCTGCGATTTGCAGGCCGCCAAGATCTGCTCCAGCGTGCGACCTGCCAGATCCAGCTGCATCACGCATCGCGGCTGCGTGCCGCCGAAGCCCTGCGGGTCGGCGTCGGGCGGCGGCGCGAAACCCTGCGCCTTCAGCAAGGCGGCGACATCCTCACGCTCGATCGGAACGGCGGGATCGATTTTGAGAAACGCCGCGCCTTCTTTTTTGCCGCGCTCTTTGATCGCAGCCAGCAGCGCCTTCAGCGCTTCGGCGTCCGTCCAGTCCTTCAGCAAAGGCCCACGCGGAGCGTAAAAGAAGTTGCCGACGACGGGGAGCTTGCGACAGAGGATGGCGGCGCCGCCGACGATCTCCTCGCCTCGAAAGACGCCGTAGCGGATCGGACGCCAGTCCGCGCCCTTCACACCGCCCCACTCCCATGCCTGCAAAACATCGCCTTCCGGCACGGCGCCGACAAAGTTATCCCACAGCTCTCGGTCGCTGGGCTGGGTCAATTCCCGCACGGCGA
>JAOQAA010000492.1 GCA_025963815.1 Capsulimonas sp. | reverse complement strand
TGTTCTCATCTCGTGTGCTCTGAGCGTGTTCTTGGCGCAATTATATGTTCAGGGACTGGAGCCTGGCGCCACAATCAATTGGGCGCTTGTAGTCATTCCCTCTCTGATCGCAGGCTTCGCGGCGTGGCAGTCAGCGCGAGCGATGAACATTTGGTATGTCGAATAACCAACATGAATACCCACAACGAGCAATCTACGAAATCGATCTTCGCGCCTGAGTGGGGTGAGGACGAGAACAGAAAACGTCCCACAGTAGACGAACTCGACACGCGCGCCATGACGCGCGCTCTGCTCTGGCATTGCTTCAAGGAAGGCGCCCGATTGGGCTTGATCTACGGCGCCGGCTACGGTATCTTCTTCTTTCTCTGGGGGATCATTTACGGCGCTCCCTATGGATTGGCGGCGGGAATATTGGCGGGGCTCCTCAACGGCGCCACGCTCTCGGTCCTCAACGCCAAACAGAGAACAGACGCGCCAAACAATCGTCATTTTCTGAAAACAGCGGCCAGTATCGCCCCACTTCTGACGTTTTTCTCCTGTTACTTTATATTCCGCCTGCTGGTTGAGTTGACATTCAACGGCTTCCCATATGCATGGTGGAAGCCCGACTATCGTTTCGATCTCGTTCCCTCGCTAATCGCCTCATTCCTCGCCTGGCATGCGGCGCGGGATATGGAGAATTGGTATTTGGAATAATAAGCAGAACTGTCACTAAACCGTAATGAAACCGAGCCCGGCAAATTCGGAGATTTGCCGAGCGCAACGCTCCGCCGTCTCTCGCTCGCGGAAAATGCCAATATAGTAGCGTCTCGGTTTCTCGTTCGCGTTTTTCACCACGTTAACGTCGAGCCGGAAGAGCCGCATCCCCAAGCTTCTCTCGGAAGCCACCCGAATACTTTCAATACCAGAGAGTGGATAGATTTTCCGATCGTCCATTTGAATGGTTTGAGCGACACGGTTCATGGTTAACCGCATCAAGAGGGCCGGCCGGAGTAGCCAAGCTTGCGCCAGCAAGGTTAAGACGAATATTGCTGCCGTAACCATAAGAAGCCCGCCGATAGCAAGCACTTTCTTCGGATTGTGCAGAACAGCAGCCGTCACTTGTGGCGGCGCGGACGATATCATTGTGTGAACTTCCCAGAAGAGCTTCACGATGGCAAATTCGATTGGCGCAAGACAGATCACTCCTAGGAGCTTCGGCCCAGTCAACGTAGGTATACAGTAAGTGAGAATTTCGTTCTCAAATTTGAACTGTACGCCTCCGAACTGTTCAATTCTAATCGCCGCATTGGGCTCCGGCGGCCATTGATTTTCCATGGAATTGTTCTTAGCGCGGGCACTCCCACCGATACCCGAAGACCGGGGAGGTGTCGGCGGTTTCGGGAGCGAAGTCGCGGCGGGCGGCGCGTTTGTGTTGGAGGAAGCGATTGGCTTCGAATTTTGCTTTATAGTCGCTGGAGTGAATGCGCCTTATGTCACAATGAGTATTCCCGTGAACTCTGAAATTTCGTTGAGGACAGTCTGAGCGTCTGCCTGCGATAGGAGGAATGCGATAACGCGCCATTGGGGCTTTTGGCGGCGTCCCTTCACCACACCAACCTCGATAAACGTCTGCTTTTGGGGCAATGTCGGCGCCACTTTCACCCGTACGCCGATAATCTCGGCCATTGGCCGTGCTTTGCGACGAAAAGGCTCAAACGGCTGAAACAATTTGAACATTCGGCTCACCAGATCCACGAAAAAAACCTCGTGGTTTCGAACTCGAAAGAACCAAATCCACGCCGCAAGAAGCACCATCATATACAGAGCAAATGCTATAAATAGCTTGAAAACGACCGCTGGATGGTGATGAAGCAGCGTATAAGGAGGAACGGTCAATTTTCGAAAGAATTCCCATGCCTGCTGCAACGACTTAAAGGACGACATACACAGTGGGCCAATCATTGCGAAGGCGAATGGATGAGTTGTTTTCATGCGGCATCTCAAAAACTGGCCGTCGAATTCGATTTGTGAGACGCCGCTCTTGGATACACGGTAATTACGATCAGGCTGCGGCGGCCACTGGCTCTTTTCGTCCGATTTTGAGATTTTCGTTTGGTTTTGCATTGTTCTTAGCTCGGGCACACCCATCGGTACCCGCAGCCGGCACAGGTGTCCTGGGTCTCGGGGGCGGGGGCGAAGTCGCGGCGGGCGATGCCCTGGGCGGAGCGTTCGTATTTGAGGAGGCGGTCGGCTTCGAGCTTGGCTTTGTAGTCTGTGGCGGGCGGGGCGACTTCAACGGTGGAGCCGTCTTCGAGGTAGCGCAATTCGAGGAGGATCGGGCGGTCCGGGTGGGAGTCGGCGGCGGCTTTGCGCAGGAGGGCGAGGCGCTTGTCGGTCTGGTCCGTGGGGGCGGGCTTGGTGTTGAAATAGCGGGCAATGACCAGGGCGCCGTCGCCGGGACGCTCGTAGACAACTTCGGGGCGCGTGCTGATGTGGCACGTGGCGAGGGTCGCACGCAGAGACGGATTTTCCAGCGCGGCGCGGTCGACCGTCGCGAAGCCGAGGGCGCTGGCGAGAAGTCGCTCGGCGTGGGCGCGGTAGCGGGCTTCGTGCAGGCGGCCGACGGGGCCATGCTCGGTCCAGGTGTTTTCAAACTGGGCGGCGAGAGCCTCGGCGTCGGGCAGACGGCCGGCGGCGCATTCGTCGTCGAGCCAGCGCAGGGTTTGCCGCAGGGCGGCGGCGAACTTGGGGTATGCGCCGGATGGAGGCTCGGCGGGCAATTGCAGCTCGCGCTCGTAGTAGTATTGGCGGGGGCAGCGGGCGTACTGATCCAAGGACGAGGCGCTGTGGTGCGGCAGCGCGGGCGGCGTGCTATGGTCGTCTTCGGATGCTTCGGGCGCCTGGGTGCGGCCAGAAGGCCACTGGACTAGGGAATCGGCGTTCACGATCAGCCATGGGGAGATCAGATTGAGCAGCGGCGACGGCTCAATCTCCTTACCCTTGGCGTTCGCGGCGGAGCGGCTGAGGACTAAGTGGTCTCGGGCGCGGGAGAGGGCGACGAAGAAGAGACAGTTATCTTCTTCGGTCTCATCGTCAGTCGCCCCCGTGAGGCCGGGAGGCTCGGGGATGCCGTCGTGTCGGCCGCGCGACGGGAACTGCCCGTGGCCGAGGTTCGGGACGTAGACGATCGGGTACTCCAGACCCTTCGCTTTGTGCGCGGTCATGATGCGCACGGCGTCCAGCGCCTCCACGCCGTCGGGCGTGGCGCCCTGAGGGCTTTCGCCCACGGCGTCCAGGCGCTGAAGATGCGCTAAGAAGTCCCGGATACGGTTCGGCGGACCGGCGGGACCGCAGATGGATTTGACGATGCCTCCATCGTAATTCTTCGCCAGCTCCCAAAGCTGATAGACCGCCATACGCTTCTGCATCGCGGCGAACGCCGGCGTGTCGGCGCCTTCCAAGTTGCGCACGAAGTTGGAACGATCGAACAGATATGCGCCGAGCACCACAACGGGGTCGCGGTCCAGTGCATCCAGGGCGGCGAGCTGCGCGGTCAAACGACCCAGGCCGGGAATAGCGGCGGGGCTAAGGCCGTCCCACAGCACGACGTCGGCGAGCGCCTCAAAGAACGGCCGCTCATCGCGCATCGCGCGGCGCAGTAAGATGAGAATATCCTCGCGCGGCACGGCGTATTCGGGAAGCGAGGCGATACGTACGATCCCCGTGCTTGGGCCGCCGCCGTAAAGCGAGAGAAGACAGATCAAGTCTTTGATTTCGGGCCGCTCCAAGAGGGCGCCGAGATAAAGAATGGGAACGCCGCGCTCGGAGAGCCGATCGACAAATGATTGGGCCTGCGCATGCGTGCGGCAGAGGATCGCCTGATCGCGGTATGCCCATCCCTGCGAGCGCAGCGCGGCGATGGACTTCGCAACGCCGTCGGCCTGCCCCTCGTCGTCGGGCGCGACGGCGCAGAGCACGGCGGAATGGCCTTGAGTTTCGGCGGCGCCCCGCGCGGCCTCCCAGCTGGGAAACTCACTCGCAAGCTCGGGCGCCATGCCGCGCGCGGCGCTGGCAAAGCAATCGACAATAGGGCGGCGCGAGCGGTAGTTGACGCCCAGCTCCAGACGCTGTCCACCG
>JAOQAA010000472.1 GCA_025963815.1 Capsulimonas sp. | reverse complement strand
ACGCGCCGAGCGCCGCCGACTCCCAGTCGTCTTCCACGAAACGAATATCGTGCTGTTCCAGCGGGATGCCCAGCGCACGCAGGCTGTCCAGGTACAGGTCCACGATGTTGTCCGGCGACGGCTTCATGATCACCTGGTACTGGTAGTAGTGCTGCACGCGGTTGGGGTTGCGTGTGTAGCGGCCGTCGGCGGGGCGGCGGCTGGGCTGCACGTAGGCCACGTTCCACGGCTCCGGACCAACAGAGCGTAGGGTCGTCGCCGGAGCGTTGGTCCCAGCGCCGACTTCCACATCATAGGGCTGGAGGATCAAGCATCCCTGCTCTCCCCAAAAGCGCTCCAGCGTCAACAATAAGTCTTGAAATTTCATAACGGTCTCAGTGTGCGTGTGAATTTTGCGGCGCTTCAATGCGCGAGAGCCCGCTTCCACCCGTGTGGACGCGGGCTCTCAAATTATCGAAAATAGAAAAACGATTATAGCAGTTCGCTCAGGTCCGCATTGCCGATCGGTACGCCGCTCACTTTTCGCTTGATCCGGGCCAGGGCGTTGTCCACGGATTTTGTCTTACATCGCAATTCGCTGGCAATTTCGCGATACGACTTGCCCACTTGATATCCGGAAAGCACGTGCCACTCGAACTCGCTCAGGACTTGCTGGAGCGTTTCGTGGAGGATCTTCGTGTCTTCGTTGCGCAGAACCAAATCTTCTGGGTCGGCGCCTTCGGTGTTTGGGATGATATCGGAGAGGTTCCAGTCGGTAGTCGAATCGACGGAGGGACTTTCGAGCGAAAGCGATTGGTTCAGCGGCATCTGCTTTTGCCGGGTGGCTGTTTTGATCGCGGTGATAATATGGCGGGTGATACAGACTTTTGCAAAAGCCGGGAAGGAAATCGCCTTGTCCGCGCGGAAATCAATAATCGCCTGCCACAGGCCGATCTGGCCGACTTGCAGCAAATCTTCTTTTTCAGCGCCGACAAGAAAGTACGACTTCACCTTGGTTCGCACCAGGTTGCGGTACTTGTAGAGCATGTACTCGGCCGCGGAGTTCTCGCCGCGTTGAGCGCGCGCGACGATCTCGCAATCGCCCATCTCCGCGTATTTGACCTGCGATTGCCGAAGGCGATCGGACAGGTCGGTTCCGATGTTCCAATCGGAGGGATTACGTCTGATCAAAGAGGGGCCTCGTGGACTTAAGCGGGCGAAGATGCCGGCTCGTGTTCGACTTCAATGCTCATGGTGCTGACGATCACGGCGATGAGGACCAGGGCCACCGTGGCGACGGCTGTGGCCGGAGCGACGGGGATTTCCTTGATCACTCTTGTTCCAAGCTTGATGCGCAGCGACCGGACGCGGTTCGTGCCGACCATTCGCTGCACTTCCCCCAGCAGTTCCGCTCCAAGACTGAAAAAGTTAGCTGCGGGAGTAAGCGAGCTTCCGCTCGGCGTGGCTTCGTGATCCATGACTGCGTACCTCATGTTGCGCGCCTGGCCTTCCAGGACGGAGTAAGGCCATTATACACGCTCACACTTTGGCAGTCAACCCTTTTCCGAGTAAATGTGCGGGAATGGATAAGATGGGGACGACGCCCGTCCCCATCTTAGCGGGGACGGCGCGGCGTGGATGGGCGGCCGGGGCTAGCCCCCGGCGTTGGTCAGGGAGCGCCGGTACGTTCCGGCGCCGGTCACGGTGTCCATTACGGAGTGAAAAGACGTAAATTCCAGCATCTCATGGCTGATCGAGCCGGAGACGACTTCCGCCCCCTCCCCCTGCCCGCTTGGATCGGCGATCGTCATGGCGCGCACGACTCCATGGGCCACGATCATCCCAATTCCAATGCCGGCGCAGAGCCCAAAAAACCGGTCGAACATCCCCGCGTGGACGCCCAGCGCTCCCTGAACATAGCGCGCAACAATGATCGAAACGCCGCCGAACGCCAGGCAAAGCGCTCCGAACACCGCTCCCTTGTTCGCCGCAGCGCCCGCCTGGATATGCGCGACGGACGCAACGTTCGCCAGGACGCTGCTTGCGGCCCAAAGCGATCCGAACAGCGCCAGCGCCGTCAGCGCCGCCCGCCCGAACCCCATCGCAACGCCGACCACCGACATTCCGACAATCGCCAGGATTAAAAAGATGTCCAGTCCACTCATGGGCTTAACTCCTATGACTTGCTATCCTCCATTATCGGAAGCAGGCGGGCGTTTCTCTATCCTGAGAGGTCCACCAGGGTCTGTGACTTGCCTGATGTGCTATACTCTCCCATGAAGTCATCCGGGTGGCCGCTGTGCTTACTTCTTCGGGAGTAGTCGCAGAGGAAAGTCCGGACTCCACAGGGTAACGATGCCGGCTAACGGCCGGGCGGGGCGACCCGACGGAAAGTGCCACAGAAACATACCGCCTTACATCCGATTCGCAAGGATTTGATGTGAGGTAAGGGCGAAATGGTGCGGTAAGAGCGCACCGGGCTTATGGAGACGTAAGCGCCGGGTAAACCCCATCGGGAGCAAGGCCACAGGATGCGGTTTGAGGCGACCCGCCGACGCGTCCGGTAGCGCCGCTAGAGGCGCCGGGCAACCGGCGTTCGAGAGAGATGGCCACACAAACACAGAATCCGGCTTATAGGATGACTTCACACTCCTTTACTCATCAACGTTCGCGATAAACCCCATGAGCAACCCGCTACATATCCTGCCTCTCGTTTTCCTCAATCTTTCGTCGACTGCGTCTCCTCCAAAGCCGGTTTCATTTCAATCAGCAGCACATCAGCAGTATTTGTTGGAACTCGAAGGCGCACGTCGCGACGGCTTGTGGACAGACATTCGGAAAGTTCAGCAGCCGCTCCTGTCGGCCCGTCAAAACGCGGCGATCGAATACACACAATATGCTGCTCTGCGGCAATCGAGCGCTGTCAAGGATGATGAAGATCTCATCGCGGGATTTCTGAAGACAAAGTCACACAATGACGCCGAGATTGCCAAAATCCGCGCGGCGTTAAAGCGAGAGCGCGCTTTGCTGCTGCTGGTTCATGCGGCGGCGATGAAACCGAAGTGCGTGTTTGGAAGAAAATGGACGCAAGGTGATCCCACCTTAGTACTCTTTCCGGAGCTTGTCGGCATCCGTTCGGCGGCCCGCCTGCTGACGGCCGAAAGCATACTCATGGCGCACGATGGCAAATTTCAGCAAGCCGTGATGAATCAACAACTCTGCTTTCGTCTGGCGCAGCACGTTGCCTCCGAGCCCGTATTAATCTCCTATCTTGTCGCCGTTGCTTCGCAGGCAATCGCGCTTCATGGGATGAATCGGATTTTAGCGCTGTCGCCCCAGCATCCTGAAACCGCCGCATCGATAAAAAGTGCAATTCAGGCCGATTTTCAGCCGATCAGCCCATCATACGCGCTCCAGGGTGAAACAGCCATCTTCGCGCGGTTGATGGAATACACCCATCAAATGGGGCCGGCAGCTTTCGC
>JAOQAA010000435.1 GCA_025963815.1 Capsulimonas sp. | reverse complement strand
GCCGCGAGCAAGGTTGAAGCAGTTGCGGATAAAGCGGACGCCTCCGCGCGGCCTGCGGCGGAAGACGGCGTGATGGTCACGACGCGAACCAACTTTTCACGCCCCGCGCCTCAGCCGTTTGGCGCGCACACAGGGGCGGCCCATGCGGCGGAAGCTTCCGCCGTTCCTCCGGTCATTTCCGATCCCGTCATGCGTCCCTCCATGCCGATGGCGCAGCCTTCTCCGCGGAACAGCGAAACCGAGGCCTACGGCCGGGATGCGACGGCGTCTGGTCTTGTGTCTCTCGACGAGATGTCGATTCCTAAAGTTGCTCCGTTTATTCTGGATGAAGCAAAGGCCGCGCCAACACAGCCGATTCCCGAACTGCGCAAGGTGGACAGCGCCATTCCTGATCTGCACCTGACGAAAACGCAGGATGAGCCGCGCCCGCAGGGCGCTCCCATTGTGCTGCGCCCGCAGAAAAAAGACTCCCGCGCGGTCAACGAAGGCCGCTGATGCGTATTGCGCATACCTAAACCTAGCCATGGCGGGGATCCTGACGATGCGCGGCCCGGCCCTCCCAAAAGGAGAGGCCGGGCCGTTTCCTTGCATTTCCGTGGCTTCTCTGTTCGTTATCCAATATTGACGCCAGGGAATTTGCGCGGATCCCACCGTTTTGTGCTACGATATCACTATGTCCGAAAGCGAACATGATCCCGCAAACCGCGTGAAGCAAGCCCGGCCGCTGCTGTGGTCTCCCGTTCCAGAACCGGAGACGGCGCCGCCTGCGGCTATGCCCCCTCCGCCGAAACATCGGACCAAGACATCCTCCGCTCCGCCTCTCACTCTTGTCTCCGGCAGCGAGGCGTCCACGCCATCCGATCCCGCCGATCCTCCCACGCTTTTGCTCAATCGCTACAGTCCGACCATCAAGGAACTGCCGACGGATGAGCGTCCTCGCGAGCGATTGGCAAAGTACGGCGCGCACGCTCTCTCCACGGCTGAACTCATCGGCGTCCTGATCCGCACGGGCAATGCTGAGCGTAGCGCCGTTTCTCTGGGCGAGTTTTTGCTCGCCGAGTTCGGCAACGTCAAAGGAATCGCCAGCGCGACTCTGGATCAGCTCGCGTCTGTCAAAGGACTTGGGCTTGCGAAGGCCGCCGAAATCCAGGCCGCCATCGAGTTCGGGCATCGACTCGCCCTGTTCACCGACGATGACCGCCCCGCGATCGGCGGCCCGCAAGACGTCGCCAATCTCATCATGCCCGAGCTGCGCTATATCAAAAAAGAGACACTCAAATCGCTGCTCCTCGATACCAAAAACCGGGTCATCGGCATCAAAACCGTCTCTATCGGCGATTTATCCTCCTCGATCGTACATCCCCGTGAAGTCTTCAAAGACGCCGTGACGGCCTCCGCCGCCAGTATCATCGTCGCGCACAACCATCCGTCGGGCGATCCCACGCCCAGCCGCGAAGACGTAGCCGTCACGAAGCGCCTGATGGAGGCGGGGGAGATCATGGGCATCGAGCTGCTGGATCACATTGTTGTGGGCGACGGGAATTTTGTGAGCTTGAAGGAGAAGGGATTGATATAGGTCGTACTCAATGCTTGGGAGAAATGATTCCAATAACAATTCTGGAGGCCTGAATGAAAACAATGCGGTTTACACTGAACTCTTGCATGCTCTTCGCGCTGTTATTCCTTGCGGTTTTGCCAGCTGGCGCGAAAGACGGAAACGCAGGTGCGCCCGCCCCGCAAACCTACGAAATGTCTCTAGTGCGCATCGGAGAGAGCACACCCGTTGAATACATTTTTGTCATCGCCAATGCGGTCGGATTTAAAACGGTCACGACACTGAAGCATTTCATCGGCAATCTCGACGCGGATTCTATACTTAAGTGGAGCCCGGGATGCACCCGCTTTGGGGATGAGCCGCTGCTCTCATCGGAAGCCGATATGAATGACTTCAAGGCCTTTTGTGCAAGTAAGCATGTGAAATTGATTATTGAGCCATCTGGATAAGCTGGCGGCTATCCCAATCGGTGATTAAACAGGCCCGGTCTACGCTCGTAGATCGGGCCTGTTTGTGTATAGCTTCTTATGCGCGGATCTTTTTACGAGACCATAGGAGCAGCCGCGCGTTTGGACAAGTATCGTCCGGTCAGCGTATCGCTTGTGGCGAGATCGGCCGGAACGCCCTCGAACTGTACGGCGCCGCCGTCGTGCCCGGCGCCCGGCCCCAGATCGATGACCCAATCCGCGCGGGAAATCACGTCCAGATTGTGCTCGATAACGATGACCGAGGAGCCGGTGTCGACCAGCCGATCGAATAGCCCGATCAGGGTGTCCACATCGTTCATGTGTAGGCCAGTCGTGGGTTCATCGAGCACATAGATATTGCCTTTTTTGCCCAGTTCGGCGGCGAGCTTGAGTCGCTGGCGTTCGCCGCCGGACAGGGTGGAGAGCGGCTGCCCCAGGGTCAGATACCCCAGGCCAACATCGTCGAGCCCCTTTAGGATCTTGGCGATGGCCAGCTCGGTGAAAAAGTCAACCGCGTCCGCAACGCTCATCTCATAAACGTCGCTGATGGATTTGCCGCGCAGTCGGTGCTCCAGCACTTCGGGCAGGAAGCGCTTGCCCTCGCAAGTCTCACAGATGGTGACCATGGGGTCGAGATGAGCGAGGTCGGTGTAGATGACGCCCAGGCCATTGCAGTCCGCGCACGCCCCCTTGGAATTGGCGGAGAACAGCGCCGCTTCGACCCCGTTGGCCTTGGCGAAGGCCTTGCGCACATTGTCGAGAATGCCGGTATAGGTCGCCGTGTTGGATCGGCGTGAGCCGCGCGCCAGATTCTGGTCGATGATGATGGTTTCTGGATAGGCCAAAGGCAGGCAGCCCTGAATGAGCGATGATTTCCCTGAGCCGGCAACGCCCGAAACGGCCGTCAGCACACCCATGGGGATGGTGATCGATACATCCTTGAGATTGTTGAGCTTAGCGTGCGCGATCTTAAGTTCGCCAGTGGGTTTACGTACCTTGTCCTTGATCGGCTGATGCTTTTTAATGTGGTTGCCGGTCAGCGTTCCCGATGCCAAAAGCCCCGCGAAATCGCCCTCATAGACCACTTCGCCGCCCTTGCCGCCAGCAAAAGGCCCCATGTCCACCACATGGTCGGCGATGGCGATCATGTC
>JAOQAA010000115.1 GCA_025963815.1 Capsulimonas sp. | reverse complement strand
ATGTTGCGCACCGTGGCGAGCTGAGCCGCCGCCGCCAGGCCTTTGCCGGAGACATCGCCGATCACCAGCGCGTAGCATTCGGAATTGAGCGCAAAGACATCGTAGAAGTCGCCGCCGATCGACGCTTCCTCCAGCGCGGGCTTGATGAACGGCGCAATCTCGAGGCCGGGGATCGTGTCCGGAGCCTGCGGCTGTAGGGCCTCCTGAAGCGCGGTCGCGATCCGTCGCTCGCGCTGCTGCTCGCGCGCTTCCTCCACGGCGTTGCGGGTCTGCAGCGCGATCGCTTCCACGAGCGCAATTTCGGCGGACGTCCATACGCGCGCTGTGTCCGCCATGGCCACCGTCAGCGTGGCGGCGAGCCGTCCCGCGTCGTAGATCGGTACGGCCAGCGCGGCGCGCACGCGCAGGCGCTTCATCGCCGCCAGAAGCGGCGCGGGAAAGGACCATGTCTCCACATCGTTAACGATCAGTGTCTGTCCGTTGGGATGATAATCTTCGGGGTTGACTTTATAGTCCGAAATCTTATATGTGCCGGCAAGCGAAGGGAGCCCTTCACGCCGAAAATCCTGCCCGATCCAGCGCGTATCCGCCGCCATATCGTAAAACGAGAAGTAACAACGGTCAACGCCCAGCATCTCCCCCAGAGCGTATGCGCTCGCCTGCTGGATGCCATCGGGATCACTCGCCGTCCGCACGGCTTTGCCGATCGTATTCTGGAGCGACTCGTAATTGGCGTGCGCGCGCAGTTCCTGCTCCGCGTTCTTGCGCGCGGTAATATCGAGGCATACCCCTTCCATGCGGGTGGGGCTCCCCAAGTCGTCGTAAAAACCGCAGCCCTTGACGGAGTGCCAACGCATACTGTCGTCGGACCAGACCATACGTAGCTCGATATCGAACTCGACTCTGTCGCGCAAGGCGGCGTCGATGGCTTCCTGAACTATTCTTCGATCGCCGGGATGAACCCATTCCAGGAAGTCTTCCAAAGTCAGAGTTTCGTCTTCGCTCCGCCCCATCATTTCTCGCATTGAGTGCGACTGGGACAGTGAGTTCGCGAGGATATCCCAGCGCCAGGTTCCGACATGGGTGGCTTCCAGGGTGCGCCGCAGACGCTCTTCGCTTTCCTTGAGATCGCGCTCATGTTCGCGGGCGGTTGTGAGATCGCGCAAATACGCGGTGAAGATGGTATCGCCCTCAATCTCCACCGGCGTGATGGTGAGCTCGGCGGGAAACTCGGCGCCGCCCTTCCGCATTGCGGAGACTTCAATGCGGCGTCCCAGAATCGGGCCCTCGCCGGTCGCGAAGTAATGCGCGAAGCCTTTTGCGTGCGCGTCGCGCAGAGAGAGAGGGATCAAGACATCCGAGATCTGTTTTCCCAGGACATCATTGAGTGTGTACCCAAAGGTGCGCTCGGCGGCGGGATTGAATTCCTGAATGCGTCCGTGGCTGTCGATCGTGATGATGCAGTCCAGCGCGACATGCAGAATGGCGGCGTGGCGAGCCTCGGCTCGGCGCAGCTGTGCGAGCGTGGAGACTTCTTGTTCGTTATCGAGTGGGCGGGCGTTAATGAGTGTATCCCCCTCGTGCTTAAGCAGCTGGCGGCGACAGGGTCAATAGTAACGTCTTCCCGTTTGGCATACAATTACGGCTCATTTTACCATGGTCGCTCAGCAATCTTCTATAAAAATTTCAATGAGGCGCAGCCAATAAATCTGCGGCGCGAAACCAATCAATCGCGTTCGTAAGCGCCTAAAATCTGGCGGGCGAGAGCGAAGAACGACTCATTGCCATGACCGTGACGCCCATTGCCGCGATGTTCCTTGCTCTTTCCGTGGCGCCCATGTGCTTTCGCCTTTTTCACAGTCTTGCGTTTCACCGTATGTTTTGGCTTAAGCGTTGTGGCGCGCTTCGCCACGGATGCGCGGGTTACGATGGGCGGGGCGGAACCGCCGGTCGGAGTGATGCGCGTTGCGGACGTCACAGCGACCGGCTTGTTCAGTGTCAGGCTTACGCGCTGGGGCGATGGCTTTGCGGACTTTGGCATATGCGCCGCGCCGATGCTGAGCGCTCCCAATAGAGCCACGGCGGCGGCAGCCGTCGGCCAGGGCTTCAGGCGGCTTCGCGCCGCCAGGGCGGCGGTCGTCCAGGGTTTGAGCGAACGGCGCGGCGGAAACGTCCGCGCCCAGATTGTTTCCGGCTCCGCCGCGACCGTGTCGGCTTCGGGAGCGGCGTCCAACGATCGCTGAAAGGCGCTCGCCAGCATGCTTGGCGTGGCGAAGCGCCGCGCGGGGTCTTTGTCCAGAGCGCGGTCAACTGTCTTTTGTATCAGCGCCGGGAGGTCCGCGATCGGCGGCGGATCTTCATGCGTCACCTGATACATGATCGATGGAATGGTGGCGCCCTCGAACGGCCGGCGTCCCGCGAGCATCTGGTAGATCAATACGCCCAGCGCCCAGGTGTCCGAGGCCGCGCTGGCGTCCTCGCCCCGGCACTGCTCGGGCGACATATAAGCAGGAGTCCCGACAAACGATCCGTCCTGCGTCAGTATCGTCTCGTCGATCTGCCGCGCGATCCCGAAGTCCATCAGCTTGATTCGCCCGCCCGGCAGGATCATCACGTTGCCCGGCTTGATGTCCCGATGCAGCATTCCCGCAGCGTGGACGGCGTTCAAAGCGCTCGCCAATTGGTCCACGGTCTTCGACGCCTCCTCGGGAGCCATCGGGCCGCGTCCCAGCCGCTGATGCAGTGTCTCCCCATCCAGAAACTCCATCACCAGATACAGCAGATCGCCTTCCGACCCGACATCGTGCATCGTGACGATATTTGGGTGCGACAGACTCCCGGCGGCGCGCGCTTCGCGCATCAGCCGCTGCGTCGTCTCCTCGCGCTGCTCCGCCGACAGGTACGAGGGCAAACGCACGACCTTGACGGCCACCCGCCGCCCGATCCGCGTGTCGCGCGCCTCATAAACTGTGGCCACGCCTCCGCGTCCCGCCTCGCGCGTCAATTCATAAGGCCCAATCCGTGAGCCTGCCCCGCCAAGCGGGACTTTGTCTTCCGTGAAAGCAGTCATATTGAGGGATTTACCCAGAGAGGCGGGTGGGGAAACAGAAGGCCAATTAGGAAGCCCCTCCGCCCCAATTCTGGGGGACCCGATTTCGGAGATTGGCATTT
>JAOQAA010000080.1 GCA_025963815.1 Capsulimonas sp. | reverse complement strand
CTCCTCGACATCCGCATCGAACGAGACGGTGGCGACGGTGTCGCCTGGCTGTCCGTGCAGCTGCGCGATCGCCTGCCCCGCGACATACGTCACGTACTGCGCTGTCAGAAGGGGATGGTCGATAATTCGCACACGGTATGTTTTTTTGCGTTTGATCGATTGATCGTCGACGGTGATGGTCATCGGAACCATCTTCGGCATCGGTCCGATCTGTGCGCCCACCGAGTAGGGACGGTCCTGGAAGATCCGGCCGACCGTCTTGATCGGAGCGCCAAGCTTGATCGAGTCCTGGTATGACGGGAAGATGTCGACGACATAGGCCGTGGTGAGCGCCGCGTCGATTGGCCCCAGGCTGGAGAGCGGGTGCCCGAACAGCAGCAATCGATTGCCGTCACGGTAGGTGACGGTTCCCGTCGCGGTCATATCTACGTCGCCCTGAACCAGTGAAACGCCCACTGCGGAGCCGGGCTCAAGCGTCGCGTGCTGTGCGAGGGGATTATTATCCGTTGGAGCGCTGCCGCCGCCCGCCATTACATTGAAATGGTATGGCGCCATCATCTCGCTGAGCTGGCTGACGCCGCGCGCGGAGACGCCGCTCACGATGAGCGGAATATCCAATTGCTGGAAGTTGCCCATGTGGGACGCGGCGTTCGCGGTGATCGGAGTGGCCGAATACGAACCGCCGTAGCTCTTGCCGGCGGCGTCTGGGCTCGCAGTGATCGGGTTCGGATTAGACGGAAGGTCCGGGCTCCAGGCGTCGAACATTTCCTCGATCGGTGTCGCGAGCGCGATAGGGTCCTTGGCGAACTGCGTTCCCGGGATGCCCATGGAGATTGCGCCGACCAGGCGGCCCTTGATGTAGATCGGGCTGCCGCTCATGCCGTGAGCGATGTTCAGCTTGCGGGTAACAGACGGACCGTTTAGCGCTCGGAATAGGATGTAATCCTTTCCATTATTGAACTTCGCCACCACTCCCAAGATCTCAATATCGAACTTTTCGATCTTCGTTCCTTTGAACACCGACAGCGCATATCCGCGCATGCCGGGACGAAGCTCACTGACGCGCATGAACTTCTTGGTGTCGAATACGAATCGGCGCGATGTGTTGGGCTGGGGGGCGGAGATTTGCGGGCGCGCGGAGGCGCCGGTGGCAAGCACGGAAAGTGCGGCCAAAGCGGCCGCGCCGGGTCGATACTTCATATTGCTCTTTTCGCTCCTTGCGGCCGGGTTTGCAGCGATCGGTAATGGTCGCGTGGATTTCGTTTTAGGATTTTGCTTTTTAGGATGCCGTCTTGTAGACTTCGTCGGGATCGAACTGTGGCTCGGTGATCGTTTTCCATCCTCCACCATCCGCATCGGCTTCGCGGTAATAGCAGGTTGGATGGCCAGTGTGGCAGGTCGCGCCGACGGGCTCGGCGAGAATGAGCAGCGAATCTTCGTTGCAATTGATGCGAAGCGACACGAACTTCAGGACATTGCCGCTGGTTTCGCCCTTGGTCCACAGCTTTTGGCGCGAGCGCTGCCAGAAGGTCACCATGCCGGTGTCCAGCGTCTTTTGCAGCGCTTCGCGGTTCATAAAGCCAAGCATCAGGACGTCTTTCGTTTGCGCGTCCTGCACCATCGCCGGGACGAGTCCGTCGCCCGTCTTGTCGAATTTAATCTGATCCATTATCAATGTCATAGCGTTATATAAGATTCTATCGTCTCACCTAAGAAACGAAGCAGCGCGCGGCGACAGCGGCGATGGTGAGCAGTCCAAGGATGAATACGGGGGCGCATCCGCCTTTGACGAATGTGCTTCCCTTGCCGATGACATCATGCCGAGGATTGATCTTCGGAGGCTCCTGCGAATAGTCCGGCGCGGTGACGGAGTATCGCTCAGATGACTTGCTGTTTCCTCGCCACACATGGAGGCCGGGACCGCTGCTGGTGGATGGGTAATTGGAAGTCAGCTGAAAGATCTGCTCGCCGTCCTCACTGAGAAGGCGTCCGCCCTGCCAGCGCAGCCAGCTCGCGCCCGATTCGTCCGTGAACCAGCGCACCGCCTGCCACGACGGCGGGCACATCTCATTGGTGACGGCTTCAGGATATTTGATCTGCGGAGGAGCACCAGGGAAGTAGTATGGACCGATGTCCAGACGGGTGATTCCCGGACCGTTTTCATTTTCGGCAATGTGCAGCTGATACATATAGCCGGTGACGACCTGTTGCGTCTCGATATAAGGGGCCGTAACCGTCGGCATAGCGAATGTATTCCTCCCAGAAACTATGATACGCAAAGAATGGCGGGTGTTTGTTCCAACATTTTATTGTACCTGAATCCCGGCTGGTTTACACTCCGGGAGTCGATGGTGTTGGCGTCCCTGACTCAACAAATTGATGGGCTAGGATTGACTCTGCTTCGATAATTATGTTATACTGTTTCGCAGTCTTTTTCAGGGCTTCGCGTCGGCCTGCGTTGGCCGGCTAGGCATCGAAACGAGAGGATATACTATGGCTTACGGTTCGTCCGGCGGCGGGCGCGGCCCGTCGCGTGCAGCGGCGGGCGGAGCCGGCAACAAAAATCGCCGGTTCAAGCGTCGCAAGGTCAGCTATCTGACCATCAACAAAATCACCCAGGTGGACTACAAGAGCGTTACGCTTCTTCGCCAGTTTACCGACGAACGCGGAAAGATCGTCCCACGCCGCCGCTCCGGCGCTACCGCCAAGGAGCAGCGCATGATCGCT
>JAOQAA010000427.1 GCA_025963815.1 Capsulimonas sp. | reverse complement strand
CTGCGCTATAACAACGGCATCAGCGTCATCTCCCTCTTCCAAGTAGTGGACGACGGGACCATCGGACCCAAGTTCGGCGGCAAGCGCATCGGCGCGGTAACGCGCGCACAGGGTGGGCGAAAATTGGTGTTGGTGGGAAATATCTCGCCCAGCGAATTGAGCCAGGTGATTTCTTCGGTGCAGTAAGGCCCTCACCCTCGGTCCCTCTCCCGGAGGAGAGGGATGTCCAATGGCAAACGCCAAACGTGGCTTCGCGCAACAGTTGATGCTTCGGCTCTATCCTTGAAAGAAAATTAAGATTTCCCACGTGAAACACGTTTTGGCCCCGACCTTTGGACATCCCTCTCCTCCGGGAGAGAGACCGAGGGTGAGGGCTACTCCGCCGTGAGCGACGCCATCGTCACGCCGCTGGGCATGAGATATTGGTGCTCTTCGCCGGCGTATTCAAACACGGCGGCCATGAGGTCGTCCCAGAAGAAGTAGAGATCGGCGACGTCTTCGATCTGGGCGAGAAATACGCCCCGCGACTCCGAGCCCTCGGGGATCGGTTCGAACCCGACGGCTTCCGCCACGAACACCGGGCAGTAACGCCCTTCCCCCGCCTTTGCGCCACTGCGCGGCGTCAGCAGGTAACAGCCGATCAGACGCAGCCGGTTCTCGCGCAATCGCACGCCGGTTTCTTCAAAAATCTCACGCTCCGCCGCCTCGGCGACCGTCTCCCCCGCCTCAATCTTTCCTGACGGAATGCAATAGCCCCGGTCGGCGATATCAGCAAGGACGATCTTGGCGCCGTAAAAGACAAAGGTCAGCACAGCCCACAAGCGGCCTTCACTGGCGGAGGGAAGCTCCTCTCCTGGGAAGAATGTGGCGTCGGAATCCCAGGCGGGCCAGTAGACGGTGGGGAAGGACATGGACTAACCTCGCGTCATTTCCCAGAAATCCTTGCCGGCTGCGTCCCATGGAAGACGGCGCTCGTCGGGGTCGGCAAGCGAGAAATGCTGATTGACGTAATAGAAGATCACGGCGGGCTGCGCCGTGAGGTTGGCGGCGCCGTGCGCGACGCCGCGCGGGATATAAAGCAATTGCGTTTTGCCGCCGCCCATCGCAATCCGCATCCGCACGTTGTAGGAAGGAGAATCTTTGCGCGCATCGATCAGACCGACAAGGATCCGATCGGTCGGAGGGACAAACCAGACGTCTTCTTGATTGTAGTGGAGATGAAACGCCTTGATGGAGCCCGGCAGCATGAAAGAATACGACGATTGCCGCACTTTGAAGCCAGGGATACCTTCGAGGTTTCCCTCTTCGTCCAAACGAACGAGTTCGGCAAAGGAGCCGCCATCGTCGGACATGAGCCGCAGATCGATGAGACGAATCCCATCGATCCGGGGCGCGGGATCGTACTGCTGTGTCGTGACCATGTCCCGGAACTCGGGACCGAGGTCGCTTGGGGCCAGGGTCATGACGCCGCCTTTACTTGAAGCTGATCAGTTCGACATCGAACACCAAGGTCGCGTTGGGCGGGATCACGCCAGGATATCCGCGCGGGCCGTACGCCAGGTCGCCCGGAACGGTGAGAATGCGGCGGCCGCCGACCTGCATGGTCGCAACGCCTTCGTCCCACCCCTTGATGACCTGACCAACGCCCAGCTTAAAATTGAACGGCGTGCCGCGGTCGCGCGACGAATCGAACTTGGAGCCGTCGGTCAGTGTGCCGGTGTAGTGCACGGTGACGGTCTGTCCGGCCTGCGGGCTCGCGCCCTCGCCGACCGTAATGTCTTCGTATTGCAGCCCGGAGGCCGTGGTGATTGGATCCGCCATCGATCGATGTTTCCTTCCTGAATGCGCCAAAGCGCCTGCTGTCGAAATTTGCGGGCCTGCTTTCCGCCCTATTGTATGACGCTGACTTCGGAGTTGTCTCCGAGCATAAAGCGATACGCCTTCGGCTTGCGCGTCGTGCTGCCGACTTTCACGTTCTTGCCGATCAGGCTGTCCTCGACACGCGTGCCCAGGTCAACGATCTCGCTCTTTTCCAGCACGATGGAATGCTCGATCTCGCAGTTCTTAATCGTGCAGCCATAGTAGACGCTGGTAAATGGGCCGATATACGCGTTTTCGACGAGCGTATTCTCGCCGATGATCGCTGGGCCGCGCACAACGGAGTTGATGATTCGAGCGCCCTTGCCGACATGGACCTTGCCCAGCAAGCTGGAAGCGTCGTCCACTTCGCCCGCGCAGTACGCTTCCAGGCCATCCAGGACGATCCGGTTGGCTTCCAGCATGTCGTCCAGCTTCCCGGTGTCTTTCCACCAGGAGCCGATGACATGCGAATGGACTTTGTAGCCGTTGTCGATCAGATACTGGATCGCATCGGTGATTTCTAGTTCGCCGCGCGGCGACGGTTGGATGCTGTTCACGGCTTTGAAGATGCTGGCGTCGAACATATAAACGCCCACCAGCGCCAAGTCTGTTTTCGGCTCCTTGGGCTTTTCGACTAAATGAACGACACGCCCACCATCGAGCTCGGCCACTCCGAATTCGGTCGGGTTCTTGACGTGCGCGAGTAAGATTTGGGCATTATACCCTTCGGCCCGGAAGTCGTCCACCAGCGCGGTGATGCCGTCCTTGACAAGATTGTCGCCCAAATACATGACGAACGGCTCGCCGGCCATGAATTCCTCGGAGATTTTGACGGCGTGCGCAAGGCCGAGCGGGGCGTCCTGGGGAAGATATGTGATGCGTACGCCCCACTGCGCGCCGTCGCCGCACGCTTTTCGGATCTCGGCATGGGTATCGCCAACGATAATCCCGATGTCCGTAATGCCTGCGTTTTTGATCGCTTCGATGGCGTAAAAGAGAATTGGCTTGTTTGCAACCGGCACCAACTGCTTGGCGCTGGTGTGCGTAATCGGCCGCAAACGGGTTCCGCGACCGCCGCTAAGGATGAGAGCTTTCATAAAATTGTTGACACTCCGCCGACGCCTGTGTTATGATTTTTGAAGCGCTTGCGTTTTTTCTCGCATTCAAGCAAGCAAGCGACCGGTTTTATTCGAACGACCCAATTATGACACAAAACAGCCACCCTGGTTCCTCCATGCCCGCGCGCGGCTTTTCGCGCCGCGCGTTTGCGCCGAGATCCCCGCGTCCGCGCTTCCGCCCGGTCGATACATTATGGCTGACGACCCTCGCGATCCTGAGCCTGGCGGCCACCGTGATCCGCTTCGGCAGCGACGCCCTGGGCGACATCGGTCCCTTCGCCGCAGCCGCGACAGTCGCCGGACTTTACTTTATCGGCTGGCGAACACGCGACCGATCCACTGGCGTTATCGCCGGCGTTCTGCTCGCGGTCAGCCTGACTTACAGCGGCAGCTTGATCGGCCATCCCGCCACCGCCATCTTCACGCTTCTTTCGGTCGGCGCGCTCGCCGCCATGGCGGGCGGGCAGCTGATCGCCGCCGCATTGCTCGCGGCGGTGGCGTCCGTGATCCGTCCCGATGGACTGCTGCTCGGGGCAGCCCTGCTCTGCATGCCGCCTCCGGACGACGACTCGCGTCTGCGCTGGCGCCCCATCGGCCTGTTTCTCATTACAACAGCGCTGGGCGCACTGCTGGCCTACAGCCTGCGCTACACGCCGCCCCGGCTCATGATCGGTGTCAATCCCTATCTCGTCGAGCAGGCCATGCTGGGCGGCAACGCCGTGCTCGCATGGTTCCTCTGGCCGTTCCTGGCGGAGCTGGGCGAACCGATGCGTCGTCAGCGCTGGCTGCCGTTCATCGTGTGGACAGTTCTTTACATCGCCGCAGAATCCCTCTTTTACTACGTACAGCCGGGACAATCCTGGCCGCCGCTGGCGCCGATCTTCGCACTGCTCATAGGCGGCGGCATGTCGCGCCTGATCCCGGTGCTCGCCGGTGAGTTCGCAAACCCCACCATGCGATACGTGCTCGCGACGCTCGCCGTCGTCAGCCTCTTCGGTGTCCGGGTCGCCCTGGATTGGCCGCATGCGCGCCTGATCCCCACCCTCCCTACGCCGAGCGTCGAAACGGCCGCGATGCCCCCTACGCCTCAGGTAAGCGCCCCCAAGCCGAAACCGGCCACGCATCCCGTGGCCGCAACGCCGGCGACGCACCCCGTCGTCCCAGTTCCTATCCCCGCACCGCTTCCGACGCACCCGATCGCCACGGCGCCGACAACAATCAAAACGCCTCCGCCCACGCCCATCTCGGTCATCCCCGCTCCGACGCCCGCTGTAACCGTCACCGCGCCTCCGGCCAAACCCACGACCGTGCCGCACCATGTGGTCGTCGTACCTGGGAACGCCGTGGCGCCGCAGCCCGGCGCGCCTCAGATCCCGGATAGCGAGGGTGAGAACAATTCCGTCCGTACCTACACCTGGAAGAACGGACGCCTGGTCAAGCGCAACCGCTGGGCGATCGATTGGGATCGCAAACAGCTGGCGCTGGCCAAACAGCGCGAAGCGGCGGCGCACGGCGCCCCGGCGACGGCGAGTGCTACAACGCCGCCTATGACTGCCCCAACGCCCGCTCCGGCCACGACAGCGCCCATTGCGGTGCATCCGAAGCCAGTCGCACCGAAACCGGCCACTGTAACTCGTACGCGGAAACCGGTCGCCGTCACACCGAAGCCTGTGGGGCCGACGACGAAGCCGGTCATGAAGCCTGTGGTAACTACGGTGAAACCAGTTGCCAAACCTGTAGTGAAGCGCGTCGTCGCCAAGAGGCCAGCATGGAAGCCCCGCGTACGACAGCGTTCGATCTGGGCGATCCGGTGGGAGCAAGCGCATAAGAAGGCTCGGTAGAGACCGCGTCTCGCGCTTCGGTGTTACACCCACCCCGGCCTTCGGCCACCCCTCCCGGGTTACACCCACCCCGTCGCTTCGCGCTACCCCTCCCGCGACGGGAAGGGAGTCCAGAGAATAACGCAAACGGCTTTCGTCAAAGCAGTTCTTACAAACCCTTCCCGTTGCGGGAGGGGTGGCCGAAGGCCGGGGTGGGTGTAACACCGGAGGGGTGGCGCGAAGCGACGGGGTGGGTGTAACACCGGGGCGCGCGAAGCACGGGACAAGTCCAAAATAAAGCGCCCAGGATAGGTCAAACAAAAACCCGCCCCTCTTTCCCGTTTGGGAGAGGGGCGGGTTTCGTTTGCGAGCTAGGAAATCCTAGTAATCGTCGTCGTCGTGGCCGCCGCCGTTATTGGAGCCGCCCCGCTTGTCCTTCTTCTCCACAACCAGCGAGTTGGTCGAGAGGATCATGGACGCGATGGACGCGGCGTTCTGCAGAGCAGAGCGGGTGACCTTTGCGGGGTCGACGATGCCGGCGGCGATCAGGTCGACATACTCTTCGGTCAAGGCGTTGAGGCCAAAACCCTGGGGCAAGTTCTTGACCTTCTCGACCACGACGGAGCCTTCGAGGCCCGCGTTCGCGGCGATCTGGCGCAGGGGCTCCTCAAGAGCGCGGCGCACGATGGAGGCGCCGACCTTCTCGTCGTCGGTTTCGCCGATGCCCATCAGGGCCGGGATCAGCGAGACCAGGGTTGCGCCGCCGCCGGGGACGATGCCTTCTTCGACGGCCGCGCGAGTGGCGGACAGAGCGTCTTCGAAGCGGTGCTTCTTCTCTTTAAGTTCGGTCTCAGTCGCAGCGCCGACGGAGATGACGGCCACGCCGCCGGACAGCTTCGCGAGCCGTTCCTGCAGCTTCTCCTTGTCGTAGGAGGAGTCCGTGTTTTCGATCTGTCGGCGAAGCTGCTCGACACGGCCCTTGACCGCATCCGGAGCGCCGCCGCCTTCGACGAGAATGGTCTCATCCTTGGAGATCGTGACCTTCTTCGCGGAGCCCAGGTCTTCCAGGGTGACACCGGTCAGCTTGACGCCGAGGTCCTCGGTGATGAAGCGACCGTTGGTCAGGACAGCGATGTCTTCCAGCTGAGCCTTGCGGCGATCGCCGAAACCAGGAGCCTTGACCGCGACGACGTTCAGGATGCCGCGCAGCTTGTTGACGACCAGGGTCGCCAGCGCCTCGCCATCGACGTCTTCCGCGATGATCAGCAGCGGGCGGCGGGACTGGGAAACCTTCTCAAGCAGCGGGACGAGGTCCTGGGCGCTGGAGAACTTCTTTTCGAACAGAAGGATCAGAGGGTTGTCCAGGGACGCTTCCTGTCGCTCAGCATCGGTGACGAAATACGGGGAGATATAGCCCTTGTCGAACTACAGGCCTTCGACAACGTCCAGCGTGGTCTCAGTGCCCTTGCTCTCTTCGACGGTAATGACGCCGTCCTTGCCAACCTTGTCCAGGGCGTCGGCGATCAGGTTGCCGATCTCGACATCGTTGCCGGAGATGGAGGCGACCTGCGCGATGCCGGCCTTGTCGGTGACTTCGATCTTGCGCTTGCCGAGTTCCTCGACAGCCTTCTCAACAGCCAGCTCGATGCCGCGGCGAAGCGCGATCGGGTTGCCGCCGGCTGCGACGTAGCGCAGGCCTTCGTTGACAATGGCCTGGGCCAGAACGGTGGCGGTGGTGGTTCCGTCGCCGGCGACGTCATTCGTCTTGGACGCGACTTCCTTCACCAGCTGGGCGCCGAGGTTCTCATACGGATCGTCGAGCTCGATCTCCTTGGCGACGGTGACGCCGTCCTTGGTAATCGTGGGGCTGCCCCACTTCTTGTCGATGACGACATTGCGTCCCTTAGGTCCAAGGGTAACCTTGACGGCGTTGGCGACGGCGTTCGCGCCGCGCTCCAGCGCTCGGCGGGCTTCCTCATTAAAAAGCAGTGTTTTTGCGGCCATGGTGTATCCTTTCGATTTTCATCGATCGTGTGTCGCCGCCCGAAGGCGACGGAAAAAGCGTGGATTTAAGCAGCGTTGACGGCGTAAATCTGATCCTCGTCGAGGATCATGTACTCGGCGCCGTCGAGCTTGAGCTCCGTGCCGCCGTACTTGGAGTAGATAACCTTGTCGCCGACCTGAACGGTCAGGGTCGAGCGGCTGCCGTCATCCAGAACGCGGCCGGGGCCGACGGCGATGACTTCGCCTTCCTGGGGCTTCTGCTTAGCGGAGTCGGGAATAAAGATACCGCCGGCCGTCTGCGCCTCGGCGTCGCTGGGCTTCACCAACACTTTGTCGGAAAGCGGTCGAAAGTTGACTGCCATAATCGTTGCGACCTCCTGGGTGGAATTTCGAGTTTTAAACCGTGCATTAGCACTCAGCACATCCGAGTGCCAAAACCGTATACAGTTTACTCATGGGGGCGAAGGTTTGTCAAGAGGGATTTTCACATTTTTCTTGAGTGTGAAACACTAAAGTCGTAGGGCGCGCAGAACGGCGCCCTGGACGGGAGGCTCCACCGGCTCAAGAATCTCTGCTTGGGGCGCGAAGCGATTCGCAGATCGCACGAATACGTTTCTCAAATAATCGCCCGCCAGCCATAAGCTGCCGATCGGAACGATGGGAAACGGCGGATCATCCGCCGTAAATAACCTCCGGGACACTGCCTCGGCGATCTGCGCCAGCGCCCCGCCCGCCTGCATCAATATCCGCTGGCTGACATTATCCCCATCGTCATTCGCCGCGTCCGCAACCACTTTGGAAAGGGCGGCAATCGACACCCGATCCAGCGCCCCGCCATAAACCGCCGCAATGATCTCGCCTGGCGCAAGCCCCGCCGCCTCTCCAATGCGCTTCGTCAAAATCGTATCTTCCCCGAGACCATCGGCAGCCTTCAGCACGGCGGCGAGCGCCGCGCGCCCCACCCCATAGCCGCTGCCCGCATCGTCGATCAAATACCCATAACCGCCCGCCTTATGACTGGCCGCGCTATTTTCGCCATACGCCACCTGCCCGGTGCCCGCGATCACAATAATCCCCGGCGCCCCATTCGTCGCCCCCGTAAACGCGGCCACGAAATCGCCTTCCACCACTACGCGCGCATTCACAAACACACCAGCCAGCATCGCCTGAAACGCCAGACGGTTCTCCACCACCGAGAACCCCGCCACGCACGCGCACACCGCCGTTACCTCACCCGCCGACCGCCCCGCCGCCGACAGCGCCATCTCAAAGGCGGCGCGCGCCGATGCGAACGCCTCCGCCACCGGCATCGCCGAAATACTGCACGCGCCGGCGACGCCTTCGCCTAATGTCGCGCCGGTTTCGTCGGCGACGCGCGCTATGACTTTGGTGCCGCCACCGTCGAGGCCGAGGATGAGTTTGCTCATCTTGCACCTCCGGATTCGGCCCCCCTGCCCCCCAATCCTGGGGGAGGAGGTTGTCGTTGGGTGATTTGATCGAATGAGACGTTTGCCCCGATTTC
>JAOQAA010000390.1 GCA_025963815.1 Capsulimonas sp. | reverse complement strand
TCGAAATCGCTCACGGGAATGTCAAACGCGAGAGCCGGCGCGTTGGCGGCCGGTAATCCCGCGGCGGGCTGGGCGACAGCAACAGCTTCGGAGGCAGACTGGCCAAGGCGCAGCGCATTCAAACGTGCGACGAGGCCGGGAATATCTTTATCGGTCTCGGAGTCCGTACTGGTGGCGCTGACGGACTCGACAAGCGAGGTCAGGGCGTCCAGACAATCCAAAAGGGCGTTGACGATATTCGTGTCGACGCTGAGCTTATCATTACGCAGATCGTCGAGGATGTTCTCCATTTCATGCGTCAGGTCGCCGATCGCCAGGAACCCCATGGCGCGGCTCGACCCCTTCAGCGTGTGGGCGGCGCGGAACAGCATTTGCAGCATTTCCAGCGAGTGGTCTCCGCGCTCCATTTTCAGGATGTTCGCCTCAAGCAGATCCAGCTGCTCGCGGCCCTCATCGAGAAATACGCCGAGGTACTGGGACATATCCGTGTTAATCATAAAGTCATCCTGTCAGAAAAGGTAAGTACGCAAGTCGATCATTACACGCTAATTATCGGCGAAACGCCTGAAAACTTTACCAGTATCAGCGCACGCCGGCCATGGGGCGAGAGCGCAGCGAGTCGGCGACCGCAGCAGCCAGGTCGTGCAGGGGCAGAAGGTGCGTCACGGCGCCCAATTCGACCGCCGCCTTCGGCATGCCGTAGACGACGCACGTGGATTCGTCTTCCGCGAACGTCACCGCTCCCAAATCGTGCAGCGCCTTCATGCCGCGCGCGCCGTCCTTGCCCATTCCGGTCAGCAGCACAACCGTCGCGCGGGCGCCGTAAAGCTTATGGATCGTTCCCAGCGTCACATCCACCGATGGACGGACCCCATGGACCGCAGGCTCATCCGTCAGATGGACAACGCCGCGCGCATCAAATTCCAGATGCCGACCGCCCGGCGCAACCAGCGCGCAGCCGGGGCGCAGCGTATCGCCTTCCACAGCTTCCCGCACGGAAAACGGCGATTCGGTGTCCAGACGCTTCGCCAGCGATGTCGTAAATCCCGCGGGCATATGCTGGACGATCACAATCGGAACGCCCAGATCCACCGGAAGCGACGGAATAAAGGTTTGCAAAGCGCGCGGCCCGCCAGTCGACGAGCCAACAACTAATACGCCGCCGCGTGGGGCGGCGTGCATTGAAGATAAAATTGCCGGAGGCGCCGCCGCCGGCATCGCCACGGAAGGGCGCACGGGCGGACGAGATGGCGGCGCCCCCAAAGTCAGCGCCTGCCCGAGCGACGGCGTATGCCGCAGAGACGCTCCGTGGCGCAGACGAGCTGAGGCGGCGGTGCGGATCTTCGCGAGAATCTCCGGCGCCACTTTCGCAATGTCAAGCGAGATAGAGCCGGACGGCTTGCCGATAAAATCGACAGCCCCCGCCTCCAGGCAGCGCATGGTCATATCCGCGCCGGCCTGCGTCAGCGACGACACCATAACGACCGGCGTGGGGCGGCGCTGCATAATTTCGGTCAAGGCTGTGTAACCGTCCTTGACCGGCATCTCGATATCGAGCGTAATGACGTCCGGCTTCAGCGCGTCGAGCTTTTGCAGCGCGTCCACGCCGTCGCGCGCCTGGCCGACGACCGTCATCCCGGAATCCCGGGCCACGATATCCGTTATCATCTTACGCATGAACGCGGAATCGTCCACCACAAGTACTTTGATCGGTTCCGGCATGCTTCACCAATTCGCCTTCATGGAATGCAATGGCGCGCAAATCATACGCGCGACGCCTAAGCTGCTTTTTGCAGCTGCGCGAGCGCGTCGGTTTCCTGCGAAGATCGCGTCAATGTCTTATGCACGTCCAGCAGGATGATCAGACGATCAGCGGCCTTATTCTCACCGACGGCGGCGATGCGGCCGATGCCGGTGATGCACTCGGTTTCTGCGGTCGCGACCAATTGCGACGGGGGATCGATCGCCGACGCCGAGAGGCGCAGGACTTCCGAAACCGCATCGACGATCAGGCCGGCCACGAGGCCCTGCACATCGACGATGACGATCCGCATCGACTTGCGGCCTTCTTCCTCGATCGGCTCCATCCCGAACCGCTCACGCAGATCGATGATGGGGATGATCCGTCCCCGCAGGTTCATCACACCGCGCACGAAGGCGGGGGCCTTCGGCACATGCGTGATCGCCTGTGGGGTGATGATCGTGTGGATATGCGCGATATCCACACCGTATACTTCGCCGCCCAAATGCAGGGCGACGATTTGACGCTCCGCGTCCTGCGAAACGACTCCCGCGTCTAATAGCTCAGCAGCCATGGAATGCTCCTCCTAACCGAACCCGATATACTACTTGCGTCCCTGAAGTCCGACGGTGATCGACAACTCCCCCTGCTCCAGGGTAATAGGAATGACGATCGCCGGAATGGATAGTGTGCTGATCTTCACGTTCGTGCCGCGAATGATCGTCGGCGGCGTGATGTCACAGATAAAGCCCGCATCCGACAGTTTAGACATCGCGTTGCCGCTGATCATATTGCCCAGCTCCGCGATGGCGCTCGCCGCAAGCTGATCGAAGACCTTGATCGGCTGACCAAGCATCGTCGTCGCGATCTTATCCGCGACTTGAAGCGACATTCCGTAAATGACCTGCCCCTGCACCTGTCCCGTCACGCCGCAAACGACGTTGCACTGCTGACTGGTGAATGTGGCGGGCTGCATCGCTAAGTTGCCCTTGATTGGGCGATTCCCCAAGACCATCTCCATGACGGAGAAGCTGGCCTCTACGAAGGGGTTGATATACTCTACTTTCATCATAACGATCCCTTCCCAGCTTATCCGATGAGTTTCTTGATGCTGTCCAGCACACGGTCCGGCTGAAACGGCTTCACGATAAAGTCTTTTGCGCCTGCCTGAATGGCCTCAATCACCATGTTCTTTTGCCCCATGGCGGTGCACATGACGACATTGGCGGCAGGGTGCTTGCCCTTGATCGTTCGCGTGGCGGTAATCCCATCCATAATCGGCATGGTGATATCCATCAGCACGAGATCCGGCTGGTGCGCATCGTACTTCTCTACTGCTTCCTGTCCGTTCGTGGCTTCTCCGACAACCTCGTAGCCATTGGCCACAAGAATGTTCTTGAGGGTGACACGCATGAACAGAGCGTCGTCGGTGATCAATATTCTTTTCGACATCACTTTTTGCTCCTCGATTTGGTCACGCCGCCGCGGTAAACCGCACTTAACAGGGACATTCGAAAATGTCTTCCTAAAAACGTTGACCCGCGATAATTATTGGGTATCGCGTCGAAAATCTAGAGTCAAGATTTTACGAAGCGTCCAAGCGGCCTCCGCGAGTCTCCTCTCACAGTCTCCCGGGCGCCGCGAATGTCCTGGTATAATGGGAATCACGATGGATTTGCAAGGAAAAGGCGGCGGCTTTCACATGACTAAAATCGCTCTCATCAGCGGCGTCACCGGCCAGGACGGCTCCTACCTG
>JAOQAA010000350.1 GCA_025963815.1 Capsulimonas sp. | reverse complement strand
TACTTCCAGGTCTGCGGCGCCTTTTCCGAGGTCGGAACCAAGACGGTGCGCGGCGGCTCGGGGACGAGCGCTACGGGACCGGCAAGCTGGAGAGCGACAACGGTGGAGACTGGATCGATGACGCTGGGTTTGGAGATCATCAGAGTCCCGTCGGCGTCCTTCATTACGCTCAGCTTCTGTCCCGTGGCGAGCGCCTTGGCGCCTTTGACGTCCGTCAGGAGCCCCGCAAGCCTCAGGCCATTTTCGGGCCATGTGAAGACATTCAAATAGATCGTGTTGCCCTTGACCGTGGCGCGCCCGTCGAACGGCAGGCGCTTGAACGGGTCGGGAGTAGTCGCGTAGATGCTGTCGCCATTGCGCTTCAGCCATGCGCCGACCGCCTGGATGCGCTCGACTTCGGGCTGCGGGATCACGCCATGAGAGTCCGGACCGACATTGAGCAAATAATTGCCGCCATGAGAAGCGATGTTGATCAAGTTGCGCGTCAGCTCTTCGACCGACTTGAAGTTCGTGTCCCAGCTCTTATATCCCCACGTGTCATTGATCGTCATGCACGTTTCCCAGTCCTTGCCGGGAAAGCCATTGCGAGGGATCGTCTGCTCCGGGGTCTCCGTGTCTCCGGGAACGCCGCCGCCCAATCGGTTATTGAAGATCAGTTCGGGATCTTTGGGGAACGACGCTGTGAGCGCCCGCACTTGATCGGGCGTGAATGGGCCATTGATATCCCACCAGAGCACTGCTGGATGGTAGCGGGTGATCAGTTCATCGACTTGGGGCGCGCTCACCGTGCGCACGTACGTATCGAAGTCGCCCTTCTGCGCCGGGTCCCATGGATCGCCCGCCGTTCCGCCGCCGGGATGATGCCAGTCCAAGTTCTGCGAATAGTAGACGCCGAATTTGATGCCGGCCTTTTTGCACGCAGCGGCCATTTCGCCGATAGGATCGCGCTTGAACGGCGTTTGAGCATTGATATTGAAATCGTCCACTTTGGTTGGGTACATCGCGAAGCCTTCGTGGTGCTTGGCGGTCATCACGATGTACTTCATGCCGGCCGCCTTCGCGATGCTCACCCATTGCGTCGCATTGAATTGTTCGGGGTCGAACTGCTTGGCGTACGCGTTGTAATCGGCGACAGGGATATTCTGCGTGCGCATGATCCACTCACCTCCGCCCTCGGCGCGCTTACCGTTGTGCTCGCCGCCAGTCTGAGCGTACAGTCCCCAGTGGATGAACATGCCGAAGCGCGCCTCGCGCCACCACTTCATGCGCGCGTCGCGCTGCGCCTTAGTTTCATTGGCGTGCGGGTCGACGGACGCCGAAGCGGCTGCGTCGCCGCCTTGCGCTTTGGCGACGGTTCCAGACAGTGCGATGGTAAGCAGGCCCGCAGCGGCCAGCAGAGCGATCGGCGTTCTTAACATGAGGTGTCTCCTGGGTTTCGTAGTATCTCGAAGCGTCCCGTATCTTATTTGAGATTATAAGGCGCCCGGCCTATTCTGGATATGCACGAAGGCGTCAATTCTATGTACGATCCGTCTGTTTCCTATGATAGCACAGTGAAAATGGCATATCCAAAGGTTTCCGTAAGCCCATATTTGTCTCAGGAAATTACACGGATACACAGTGTCCCAGGAAATCTATTGGGCTCATGCAAGCGTCCGTGAATCGAACTCGGGTACAATAGGAAGAATCCGCTCGGTCATTCGCACTATGTCCAATCATCCACCCGTCAACCAAGTTCTCCTCGGCGACTGCATCGAAATGATGAACTCGCTTCCCGAGAAATGCGCCGATCTCATCTTCGCCGATCCGCCGTATAACATGCAACTCAGCAATGCTCTGTGGCGCCCGAACATGACGAAAGTGGACGCCGTGGACGACCACTGGGACAAGTTCGCCTCCTTCGAAGCGTACGATAAATTTACGCGCGAATGGCTCATCGCCGCCCGCCGCGTGCTCTCCGATACGGGGACGCTCTGGGTGATCGGCAGCTATCACAATATCTACCGTGTCGGCGCGATTTTGATGGACCTGGGGTTTTGGACTTTGAACGATGTGGTGTGGGTGAAGAAGAACCCGATGCCGCAGATGAAGGGCGTGCGTTTCTGCAACGCCCATGAAACGCTACTCTGGGTGAAGAAGTCCCAAACGCAGACGAAATACACATTCCATTATCGTGAATTTAAAGCCGGCAACGAAGACAAGCAGATGCGCTCGGACTGGCATTTCCCGATCTGCGGACGCGGTGAGCGTCTCCTAGTCAACGGCGTCAAAGCACACACCACACAAAAACCCGAATCCCTGCTGCATCGCGTGATCGCGAGCACGACCAATCCCGGCGATATCGTGCTGGATCCCTTCTGCGGCACTGGCACCACCGCCGCTGTCGCCAAGCGTCTCGGCCGTCGCTACATCACGATCGACCGCGAGGAAGCCTATGTCCACCTCGCGAAAGAGCGCCTAGAAACCGTGATTCCCACGCTCGAAGAGCCCCGCGCTGAAGTTTTCGTGGATGCGCCCAAGCCCCGCATCCCCTTCGTCAGCCTCGTCGAAAGCGGGCTTCTCGCGGTCGGCTCCCGTCTGCGCTTCGGCAACACCGACATCTACGCCAGCGTCCACGCCGACGGCGCCATCTCCGCCGGCGGCTACTGCGGATCGATCCATAAAGTGGGGGCATTGCTGCTGGGGCTGCCGAACTCCAATGGCTGGAAGCTGTGGCACTTCACGGACCCGGAGACGGGCGAAGAGAAGCTGATCGATGCGCTCCGGCCGGCGGCGGTGGTGAAGAAGTAGCTTTCGTCCTTATTCTCGCGCTTATGCATTTGCCGCTTCAATGGCGCAAAACGCCCAGATA
>JAOQAA010000336.1 GCA_025963815.1 Capsulimonas sp. | reverse complement strand
GACGGTCGCGATTTTCGAAAGCCGCGCCAACAAGCGAAACGCGTCCGACACCGGCGTCTCCCGGCCTAAACCCGGCCGCCACCTGCACGGAACCAACTACGGATTCTCCTCCGGCTATGTGCATTGGGTCGCGGACACCGCCAAAACGCCATCGTTTAAACTCTTTTAAAATATTAGGAAACACGATGACACGTCTCTCCTTCACAGCCTTATTGTGCGCGGCCGCATCCATCCTGGGCGTTGCCCCCGCAGCGTCTGCCCTCTCACCGCAGACAGCCGAGGCGGACGCGCGTATCACGGCGTTCACAATGGAGGCTCTCAAAGCGCAAATTGGCGACAAAGCGTTCGCCGCCTGGCCGGCGCCCCTGCGCGACAGCCTTGTTTACACTCTGAACACCTCACCCGCCTTCGAATGGTCTCCTGAGATTCGGGATCTCGTGCTCCGCCAATTCCGAAGCCATGAAGCCGTGCTGACACCTTACAAAGATGTCGATCAATGGCTCGCGAAGCCCGACCCTTTTGCGGACGCGACCGTTGCGCTTCAAATTATTCCGCAAATCACGAAGTCCAGCAAACTTGTCCATAATTCATTCAGTTCCGTAGTCCATTTTGGACCTGATTATCAGCATGACGCTCAAAAAGGCGCTGCCTTTTTTGGCAGCCTGACGCCTGACCAGAAAAAGAAGTATCTCGAAGACAAGACCGGCTGGGATGGCGGCGTATCAGTTTCAGAATTCTCATCGTCACAGATCAAGCTCCTCGAAGACTTCTTCAGCGCTTGGAATTCTCCCGATATTGCTGGTAGACCCACGGATCCCCTGCGCCTATCCGACGGCCGCGTATGCATAGGCATCCAGATCCAGGTCAACGTAACCACACAGCTCGATGGCAAGGAAAAGGTCCTCTGCGCCGACCTTGCCGATCTGCTCGCCCTGCGCGGAACGCCCGTGCTGATCAAGGCCGAGCGGGAGGCGGAGCGGTGACAAGTACTGCGATGCTCCCTTCAAAACCTTGCGTCTTAGCATCGCGATGATGCACAATTGCTGACATGCAATCCGTCCTGAACGCCGTTCTCCCCATCTTTGCTCTGATCCTCGTCGGCTATCTGTCCGCCAGGCGGGGCGTGCTTGGCCCCGCCGCTGTCGATCACTTGAACACGTTTGTCGTGCGGCTGGCGCTGCCGGTGGTGCTGTTTCAGTCGATGGCGGGGATTACGTGGGGGGAGATCGATCATCCGGGGTTTCTGGCGTCGTTTGTCGGGGGAATGGCGGCGACGTTTGTTTTGTCGTTTGCGCTGGATCGGCGGAAGTCGCATCGGCTGGCGGATAAGAGTATTGAGGGGCTGGGAGCGGCTTATCCGAACACGGGGTTTATGGGGATCCCGCTGTGTCTGGCGGTGTTCGGGGAGCGGGGCCTGCCCGTGGCGGCGATTGCGGCGGTGCTGACGGCGTGCGTGCTGTTTGCGGGCGCGATTGTACTGATCGAGATGGACTTGCAGCAGGAGAAGAGCCTGGGGCGGACGCTGGGGAAGGTTGGGAAGTCGCTTGCGACCAATCCTTTGCTGGCGGCGCCGATGCTGGGGCTGATGTGCGCGGCGCTTCACATCGTAATCCCAACGCCGATTTTACGCTTTACCACGCTGCTCGGGGCGGCGGCCAGCCCCTGCGCGCTGGTCACGATCGGCCTGTTTCTCGCGCAGCCGGCCGCCGCGTGTGAGATGTCCACGGTGTGGCGGCTGGTCATTTTGAAGCTGTTTCTTCAGCCGCTTGTCACCGGCGCGCTTTGCTTCTGGGTGTTTCCGATGCCGCCGCTCTGGTCGCACGGCGCGCTGCTGCTCAGCGCATTGCCCATTGGGACAGGACCGTTTATGCTGGCGAAGCTCTACGGCCGTGAGGCCGCCGTTACCTCCCGCGCAATCCTCTTCTCCACCCTCATCTCCGTACTTACCATTTCGCTGCTGGTCGCGTGGCTGGGATAACTTGCCGTGCGCTCGTCCGCCAAATTCAGGTAAGCTAACGGCAGGAGCTATTTTTACCCATGTTTCTCACCCCGGGCATTCTCACGATTATTTCCATCATCTATGGAGTTCTCGCTATTCGTATGGCCTTCGCGGTCTGGAAGGGGCGCAAGAGTTTGTTCGACGACACGGTGACGCCGGAGGATATGCGGCTGGCCAATGGCATCGCTTTTTACTTTTTGTGGCCGCCGGTGGTTTTGCTGCACGAGGGCGGACACGCGCTGGTCGCGGCGCTCTTCGGCGCACAAGGGATTCGGCTCCACTACTTTGGTTACTGGGGAGAGATCGCATATCTTAGCACGCTGACCAATCGCCAGGATTGGTGGGTGGCGCTTGCCGGCAACTTCGTTAGCTACGCGATGGGGATCGCGCTGGCGCTTGCGGCCCGGTATGGGCGTGTGTCGCTGATCTGGCGCATTATCCTAGCCTCCGCCGCGATGGAGCAATGGTATGTTGTGCTGTTCTGGTATCCGATGATCTGTCTGTTCGGGGCATTCTCAGGTGATTTCAATGTGATTTACGGCCGTCCGTATTGGTGGGCGGGGAGTACGATCACGGCGGCGATCGGCGTGGTGAGCCTGGTCGCGTATTGCTGGGCGGCGTATTACGAAGGTGGCAAAGCGTGGGTGCGGGAGAACCTCTGGCGGGCGGCGGCGACGCCGCCCGGCCAGGGGGAGTGAGCCGTTAATGGACGGTGATCGGGAGCGTCCCGACGCTGAAAACAGGCGTTAGGTCGCCGAACTTGGCGGTGGCGACCAAGACGCCCGTTGTGCCGAGCGTGACGACCTCGGTGGACGTCAGCGATTGGCCCGGCGCCAGGGTCGTCGTGACCAGCGGCGGCGGCGGCGGCAATGAAGCGTAGATCAGCGTTCCCGTGGAGTTGGTAATCCCCAGGGTTACGGTCGGCCTCGTCGTTGACGCGACGGCGGCGGAGATCGTGATGGGATTGACGGTATTGTTAGTCAGCGTATAGGTGTATGTCACGCTGGAGCCCGCGCTAATGGAGTTCGTGCTTTCCTTCAGCGTGGCCGTCAGCCCGTTGGGAGCCGTCCGGGTGATGGACGCCGATGTTGGGATCGGGTCGGTCGGACCTCCTCCTCCTCCGCCCCCGCCGCATCCGGCGAGAAACGGCAGCGTCGCCAATGCGAGTATGCACAGGGCAAATGGTGCGCGAAATGATTGCAAGGTGTTTTCCTTTCGAAGTGAGAGCGCTCTGGGGACGCCGACGGCGGTGGAACGGCTTCCGGAAATCCAAGTCTGGGTAAAGGTTAGGACCTTCTGTTCTCGGTCTGCCTTCAATAATACTCCATATTGACGCTCCGTGACGACTCTTTTTTCGTGTTGATTGAGTTTTGCAACCTTTGGGAAATTTCATTCGTGCGACAGAAATAGGCCCTTGGACCTATAACGCTCGGCGCTCGGCGAAGTATAATGGGGCCGGGATGAATTTTGTATGGCATAACTGGTTCTTGTGGACACCCCTCGCCGGCTGTTACGCCCTGGGGTACGCGGTCGGTCTCGTCGCGTGGATCGTGATGGCGCGGCGTCGCAAGATGGCGACCAGCGGCATGGCGGCGATCGTTGCGGCGGCGCTGATTGGCGGCTTGATCGGCGGCCATATCGCGCAGTGGGTCGCGGCAGGCTCTGACGGCAAATCCGTTCTAGGGGCGCTTGCCGGAGGATACATCGCGGCGATTTTGTATAAGCGATTTCTCGGTATTCGGCGCCCCACGGGAGATCTCTTCGCCGTGGCGCTCAGCGCGGGCGAGGCGGTCGGCCGCTGGGGCTGCTACTTCGCCGGCTGCTGCTACGGCAAGCCGACCCACGAGCCTTGGGCGATCTGGCAGCACGGCGCCTGGCGTCATCCCTCGCAGCTGTATCTCAGCGCCGCGAACGCGCTCATCCTGGTCGTCTTGCTCTGGTGCGACCGGAAGCGTCCACCGGAAAACACGCTGTTCTTTCTTCAGGGCGTGCTGTACTGCATCGCTCGTTTTACGATCGAGTTCTTCCGCGAAGGAAACGCCGCCGCGCTGGGACTGACGGCGGCTCAGTGGGCGTGTCTAGTGGGACTGCTGTTCTTTTCCGTCAAGCTCCATCGTCTTTTGTATCCCGCACGGCTTGCGCAGGCTGTGGGGAGAGCTTAAATTATGCCGATTGATTATCCCGCTTCCAACGCCAGTGTTTGTCCTCAATGCGGCTTGGCGCTTCAAGGTATGGAAAGTTCATGCCCCCGATGCGGGCATGAACTGTCCATCACGCCGATTGCCCCGCCGCCTCCCCCGCAGGCCGCGATGCCGCAGCCAACGCAAATGTCTGGATTCTGCTCCAACTGCGGCTTTCAGTTACCGCGTTTTCAGCCCCTCTGTCCCAACTGCGGTACGAATGTGACGCCCGTCCAGTCCGCGCAGTGGCCGCCCCCGCCGGCCGGCTACGCCCAGCCCGCGCCGCCGCTGTCGAAATTTGTGACGGGGAACGCCGGGGGGGACATGGTGCTCGGGTTCATCCTCTCTTTTGTGTCGATTTTTATCTATGGGATCGGCATGATCGCTATGCCGGTCATTTATTTTTCTCTGCGCCCGACCTATCGCTACTTCGCGCGCGGCGTCGGATACGGACTCATCACCTTCGGCGTGCTGGTGCTCGGCGTGTTCGTCTGGTGCTTCGGAAGCCTCATGGTATTCAATCGCTAACCTGATTTCAGTCGATCCGAGGAGCATTACGCCATGCCGCCGACAACACCCTGGAACGAAGAAACCCAAAGCCTGTGCCCGCAGTGCCTGCGCGATGTCCCCGCCGTTCTCACCGAGGATGACGGGCGCATCTGGATGGAAAGCCTGTGCCCGCGACATGGCGCAAGTCGGACGCTTCTGGCGTCGGACGCCGGGGAGTATCGACGCCTGCGCCAGTACACGCCGCCGCGCGTGGGTGGCGGCTGCTGCGGCGGAGATACCGTCTGCGACCCAATCTCAGGCCCTCCGGTCTGCGTGCTGCTGCTGGAAATCACCCTCGCCTGCAACCTGCGCTGCCCCACGTGCTATGCCGACGCGCATGGTCACGACTTCATGACCGTGGACGAAGCGCGGAGGCGGCTGGATGAGTTCTTCCGGCGGCAGTCGGGCTTGGACCTGCTTATGCTCAGCGGCGGCGAGCCGACCATACATCCCCAGTTCGCCGAAATTCTGGATCTGGCGCTCGAATATCCCATTGGGCGTGTTCTCGTCAATACGAACGGTCTGCGGATTGCGCAGAGCGATGAACTTTGCGCGACGCTGGGGCGCCATCGCGACAAGGTCGAACTATTTTTCTCCTTCAGCAGTTTCCGGCCAGAGGTCCATGAACGCCTTTATGGCCGAGACTTGCGCGCGGAAAAAACGCTGGCGCTCAAAAAAGCGGGGGAGGCGGGCCTTTTCGTCACCCTCGTGCCTACGGTGGAGCGCGGTGTCAACGATGACGAGATCGGCGACTTGTATCGTTTTGCGCTCGCCAACGATCATGTCAACGGCCTGAACTTTCAGCCGGTCATGAGCAGCGGACGTTATGAGCACGACGACTACGCCGCGCCCGAGCGCCTGACGCTCACTGATGTGCTCGCCCTTCTCGAGGCGCAGACGGATGGCGCGCTGCGGCGCTCGGATTTCGTCGGCCTGCCGTGCAGCCATCCCGACTGCAGCGCGCTCACCTATGGCTTTCTCGACGATCGGCGCGAGACGATCACACCGCTGCCGCGCCATTTAGACGTCGCCCAGTATCTGGACTTGTTTGCCGATCGGATCAGCTTTGCCGGGATCATTGGCGGCGCCGCGCGGCGTGTTTGGTCGGACACCGTTCACCTGCGCGGAGGCCGCGCGCTGCGAGACTTGGCGATCCTGTTCCTCCGGGGCGGACTGCGCGACGTCCTGCCCTTGATCGGTAAGCCCGAGCTGATGGGCCGGCGCGTCTTCCGGATCGTGGTCAAGCCGTTCATGGACGCCCATACGTACGATCGGCGGCGCATCGATCAGTGCTGCACCAAGATCCTCACGGAGACGGGAGAAGCGATTTCGTTCTGCGAATACAATATTCTGCATCGTGCGCGTCGTCCCCGCGCGGCGGGAATCGCCCTGCCGATGCTGGCGAAAGGCGCTTCCCAATGAGCGAATGGGACCGCCAGCGTCAGGGTCGCGCCTATGAAGGCTGGGCCTTCACCTTCTGCAAAGCCGCATTTCTGGTGCTGATCTTTCAGAACTTTTCTCTCCTCGTTCTCAGCGGCCTCGCCACCCTCTTCTATCTTCTCGCCTCCGCTCGCGGCGTCCAGGAATGGCGATGCTGGGCCAAGCCCCCGTGGGTTACGATCTTCTGGGGCGCCGTGTTCGCCTGGCAGATCTGGCTCCTCGTCGCACGCCATCGGACCCTCGCATACCCATGGTAAAGGAATTCGCTCGTTTTCCGATAATATAACGGTGAGGCTGTTCTTTTCGTCATGATTACGCCACGCCACGCCAACACGGATTCGATCGATACGATATTTCGCCAGCGGTTGATCTTTTCAGCCGTTTTTATCGGCGTGCTATTGCTGGCGCTTGTGACGCCTGGGATTTCGCGAACGCTGCGTGTTGCGTTTGACAACGGCGCCTCGGTAGTCGCGCCGCTTGCGGCGCTGGTCTGGATTGCGCGCGATCTTCTAGCGGGACGTCGCAAAGGTAGGGGGCAGGAATCAAAACGCTTCCGAGCCATCCGCATCGCCTGTACGATGATTGCGTTGGGGGCGCTGGGAGATTGTATTGGTGAGGGGATCTGGGCCTACTACGAACAGGTTTTGAAAGAACCGCCTTTTCCCTCGGTGGCGGATATTGCTTATCTGACAGAGTACCCGCTGCTGCTGGCGGGGATTTTGCTGATGCCATCGCGTCCCGTCTCGGCGACTCTGCGCCTGCGTGTGCTGCTGGATAGCATGCTGATTATGACGTGCGCCTTCACTTGCAGCTGGTACTTTGTGCTGGGGCCGACGGTGCTCACATCTCAGGCATCGACGCTTGGAACATTGTTGAGCGCCGGGTATCCCATCGGCGACTTGATCCTTTTGTTCTGTGTGCTGATCCTCTGCGTTCAGGAGCGTCGTACAATTCCGCGCAGTGCGGGCGCGCTGATGGTTTTGGGAATGCTCAGCATCGTCATTGCTGATATCGTCTTTGCATATCAGACCCTGCACGAGACATACGTGACCGGCAAGGTGGTGGATATTTTTTGGCCTCTGGCGTATCTGCTGATCGGACTTGCCGCCACACTGCTTCGAAGCTCTTCGCTGAGCCACGACGGTCTGTCTCCGTATGATGAGGACGAAGCCCCAAAATTGCAGCCGGCCGACGGAGCGGTTTGGCTGGCGCTGCTGCCGTATGCGCTGCTCCCGGCCATCGCCGGTCTCGTGGTTTACTGCATTCGTGGCCGGGAACCCTCCATGCTGGAATATGGAGTGTACTTGGGGGCGGCGCTCCTGGTGGTGCTGCTGCTATTCCGCCAGATCATCGCTATCCTGGACAACGCCCGGCTGAACCGAAAGCTGCATGGCGCTTACCAGGAGCTTCAGTCGGCGCAGGATGCAATTGAGACGCGAAACACATCACTGGCCGCCGCCAACGCGCGACTGGAAAGTCTGGCGATGACGGACGGCATGACGGGATTGGTAAACCATCGGGTCTTTTACGAGCGAATGACCGAAGCCTGCGCGGGCGCCGCGCGCTATCGGATTCCCTTCGCGCTTCTGCTGATGGATGTCGACCATTTTAAGAGCTACAACGATACCTATGGTCATCCGGCGGGGGATACGGTTCTCAAGGAAGTGGCTCAGCTGCTGGAGGAGAGCGCGCGCGATACGGATGTGGTTGCGCGTTATGGCGGCGAAGAGTTCGCGATGCTGCTGCCGCTCAACGATTTGGAGGGCGCGCGGACCATGGCCGAACGCATTCGCGTCTCGATCGAATGTTACGCATTCGCGCACCGGCCGATCACCGTAAGCATTGGCGTCAGCGCTTTTGCCGTGGACCGGGAGACGCCGGAAGCGCTTGTCAGCAGTGCGGATCAGGCCCTTTACGAGGCGAAGCGCGCGGGCAGAAACCGCGTGGTTTTAGCAAGACCGAAAACCGGCTCCGCGCCGGAAGAGATGGATCGAATGTCCGCTTCTCTCAAAGAGGCGTAGGACAGGATTTTTCGTACGCACTTTTATGGACAAGTTCTTAAGCACTACTTACAAATTGCGGCGGCGTCGCTTCAAACAACGCGTCACGTCGGTGGCTCCGTACAAGGCGGCGCTTCTTGCCGGCTTTGTCCTGCTGGTGGCCAGCTGCGTTAGCAGTCTCGCGCTTTACTACAGCTCACTGTCCGCCGCTTACGATGGCATGCGCGCCGAGCTTCGCCACACGGCGGCGATGGCGGCGACCGTGGTGGATGCGGATCGCCACAAAGATTTCATCTTGCCTGCTCAGGAATCGACGCCCGAGTACCGGCGCGCCATCGCTCCGCTGCAAGCGATGCTGATCGCCAGCAGCGATATGAAGTTCATTTATACGTGCGTCCTGCGCAACAATAAAGTCTTCTTCGTTCTGGATCCCACGCCTGCGGGGGACGCCGATGGAGATGGCGTCGATGACAAATCGCATATCATGGAGGAGTACCCCGAGGCGCCGCCGCCGATGCTCCGCGCTCTTCGGACGGGGATCGTTGGGGCCGACACCAAAGTCTATCCCGATCGCTGGGGCTCGTTTATGAGCGGATATGCGCCGATCCGCGATTCTCATGGACACTGTGTCGGAATTGTCGGTGTCGACATGAACGCGACCCAGTATACGGATAACCTGTCGCATCTGCGCCGCGCGGTGTGGGCAGGACTTGGAGTAGCCCTGCTGATGTCGCTGGCGGTCACGATTTGCGTTTACACCTATCAGCGCAACGCTCTGATCGCTGGGGCGGAGCGTCTCGCCTCCGCTGAGGCGCTCCGCAAAGCGCATGAAGAGCTGCGCCAAACCAACAATGAATTGGAAGAACGCGTCAGCCTTCGCACGGCCGAGCTTTTGGTGGCCTACAACGCCACGATCGAAGGCTGGAGCCGCGCGCTGGAAATGCGCGATCACGAGACCGAAGGACACTGCCGGCGCGTCACCGAACTCACTCTGCGCATGGGGCAAGCGCTGGGGATGGGGGAAGACCAGCTGAATACTCTGCGGCATGGCGCCCTGCTGCACGATATCGGTAAAATGGGCATCCCTGACGAAATCCTGCTCAAGCCCGGCGCCTTGACCGAAGCCGAATGGGTTGTGATGCGCCTCCATCCGGAATACGCCGTTCAGATGCTGCAGCCGATTGAGTTCTTAGAGCCGGCGCTGGACATCCCACGCTATCACCACGAAAAATGGGACGGAACCGGTTATCCGCGTGGCTTGAGCGGCGAAGAGATCCCGCTCGCCGCTCGCCTTTTTGCGTTTGTGGACGTTTGGGACGCCCTTCGCTCCGACCGCCCATACCGCAGAGCCTGGGCCCACGACCGCGTCTGCGCCCACATTCGCGGCCTCGCGGGAACGCACTTCGATCCGACGCTGACGGAAATCTTCCTGCGCGTCGTCGAGGAGACGCAGGATGAGAGCGAAGGCTGGGACGATCTCCCGCTCGCCGCTTAGGCTCCATGACCAGCATAGGACAAGATCACCAGCGCTCAATACTGACGATGATCGTCAGTATTGAGCGCTGGTGTATTTTATTTCAGTCCCGAAATATCGTACACATACGCGCGGGAGACGCCGCCGCTGTTGTCCACGCTTTCCGCGATGCTGAGGGTCTTGCCGGGCGCGCCGTCCTTGGGAACGGCGAGGAAGAAGCGAGTGCGGACGGTTTCGCCGTATTCCGGGCTGTTGTCGGTATTGTCATCGGTCTTGACATGCCGCAGGTAGTCGGAGAACGTCGTCTTGTCGCCGTCTTCATCCTTGAGGAAGATGCTGAAGGCGTTGGCGGCCGAGATATAGACGTGCTGGAACGACTGGTTTTTGAGCGTCATGACCCCCACAAGCCAGCGCTTTCCCTCCGGCGGATCGTTTTCGCCGATTTTGTCGGTGGAGAAGGCAAGTGAATCGAGCGTGATGTCGAAGAACCCGGCGGGGTAAGTCTGCCCGATTACGGCCGGCACGCTCGTGAGCGCCGTCGCGCCCTTGGGGTCGGCCGGATCGGCGATGGGCGCGGGAAGCGGCTTGACCGGGTTCTGGGCTGTCCCCAGCGAGTAGCGCGTCACCTCTTCGTTCGTGCCTTCGCGGCCTTTGGTCAGGATCAGCTTCGGGACGGGGCCGGCGGCGGGCACGATGCAGGCGGTTACGAGATCGTCGATCCCCTGGCCAGGCTTGAGCGTGACCGCGAGGCTGTCTTTATCACCGCTGTGGATGATGTACTCGCTGTCGTCACGGGTCTTGCCGTCCATGGCGACCGTCTGGAACCCGACAAACGTTCCGCCCAGATAAAGATCGTCCTTGCGCGGGTTCTTGGCGCGTAAGTGCAGCACGAGCAGCTTTTCGTCCGCCTTGGGAACGAGCACACTGCCCGCGCTCAGATTGATCCGCGCAACGCTGTATTCCGCGCTGACCAGCGTGAAATTTGGCCCTTCCTTGAGCGTATACGTCTCTCCGAGAACGCCTTCGCCTCCGGCCATCTGATGTGTTCCCCGGGTTCCGACCACGGGCTTCTTCACGGGGTGTTTCTTGGCGACGGCGGCGTGCGCCGTGGGGATAATTAAGCCGGTCATCAACGTTCCGGCGACAGCGAGGGCGACAGTTTTCAATAGTGACTCTTTCCAGAACTGTGATGGTGGTAGGTTCCGCCAGCGGGACAAGAAATCCTGCTTGCCTGGCGAGGCGAAGCCCTACACGCTTCCAGACTGTCATGAAGATGTATAATGTTCCCATCTATGACGCAAAAGAATTCGCCGAACATGGATGATGTGCGCTTCGTGCTGGAGCACATCACGGATTCCAGCCATCACTTCACCCCCTTTAGTACGCCGCCGCGTTTGCATGGAAATGGCCCATCACGCAAATCGGCGTCTTGTTTGACTACATAGATCTGCACGATCAACTGCCGCCACCCGCTGATTACCACTTTGACGATTGGGATCGCCATGCGATGTCTCAAGTGGTCAAGGCGTATTTTCAGCGTAACCCCAAGGAAGCGGTCAGTGAAATCGGCGATCGGCTATACAATCCCAACTATCGCCTGCTCATTTTGAGTGCGTTGGGCGGTGAAGTCCCAGGAGCGCTTCGCGCCGCTTGGATGGCGCTTCTCTTGGTGCAGGTGAATGATTTTTCGACCGGGAATGGGAAGCGATGGTCTGGGCTCTGGCGGAAACGCCAACGCCGGAAATACAGGCCGTCTTAAAACAATTGCGTGATTTGCATCCGTGTGACGGAGGGGCAACTGACCAGCTCTTAAGCGACTGTACCAGAACTTCTCACACAGCTTGACAAATCGACTTTGGGCCGGGTATTCTTTTCGTACAATGTCTTTTCTAGCAGCAAACAACCTGTCGCTGCGTCGTCGCGTTCGTGTTTTGGGAAATGCGTCCGCGACACGCTAAGCGTGGAGAAGGCTCGATTTAATCGAGCCGCGGGCCATTTCCCTTCCCCTCTGGGGGCATGGGAATTCGATGGCGCGCGGCTTTTTGCTTTTGGGGAACGCCGCGCGCTTGTCTTAATCAGTTAAGACGGCGGGCGGCGTTCTTTTTTATTTTGTGAGGCAAAACCAATGGCGGATCGATTGCGGGTCGGGATTGTGGGAGTATCGGGGTATGGCGGAGGCGAGCTGGCGAGGCTGCTGGCGGGCCATCCGAATGTGGAGCTGACGTATGTGACGTCGGGGACATATGCGGGCAAGCCGCTGTCGGCGGCGCTGCCGGGCGTGGCGAAGCGGATCAATTTGGTCTGCGAGAAGTTCGATTCGCAGACAGCGATTGACCGATGCGATGTCGTCTTTCTCGCCGGCGAGGCGGGGCTGGCTATGGAGCATGCGCCGGCGCTGATCGAGGCGGGCAAGCCGGTGATCGACCTCAGCGCGGATTTCCGATTGAAGAACCCGGCGCACTACGCGCAGTGGTACAAGTCGGAGCATAAGGCTCAAGATTGGATCGAGCGAGCGACGTACGGTCTTCCTGAACTCAACAAAGAAGCGATCAAGTCGTCCAAGCTGATCGCGAACCCCGGCTGCTATCCAACTTCGGCGGCCCTGGCGCTGGCGCCGCTATTGGCGGCGGACTTGATCGACCGCAAGTCTATTATTATCGACAGCCACAGCGGCGTTTCCGGCGCGGGTCGGTCGAAGTTTGGCCTGGACTTCCACTTCAGCGAAGTCAACGAAAGCATCAAGCCTTACGGCGTTGCGGGCGTCCATCGACATGTGCCTGAGATCGAGCAGTCGCTCTCGCAAATCGCGGGTGAGCCGATTTTGATCACGTTCACGCCTCATCTGTCGCCAATCACGCGGGGTATTCTGACCACGGCCTACGCCAATCTTAAGGCCGACGCGGGCGATCTTCAGGCCCTCTTTAACACTTACTACGCGGACGAACCATTCGTGGTGATTTTAGACGCGGGCCAGTTCCCGGCGACGAAGCATACGCAAGGCACGAACTACTGCCACATCGGCCTCGCCGTGGATACGCGCACCAACCGTGTGATTGTGATCTCCGCCATCGATAACCTTGTCAAAGGCGCGGCGGGACAGGCGATCCAGAACATGAACCTCGCGTGCGGGTTCGACGAAACGGCGGGCCTGACCATGGCCGCCATGTGGCCGTAAAGGGGACGGATATGGACCTTATACGACTGGCCACCCCGGACGACGCGGAAGATATCCTGCGAATCTATGGCCCGATCTGCGCGGAATCGGCGATCACATTCGATGTAACGCCGCCGCCGGTCGATGTTTTGCGCGACGATATCGCCCGTGTGACGCGTGAGTTTCCGTGGCTGATTTTCGAGCGTGACGGCGTGGTCGCCGGTTATGCGTACGCCAGCCGTCACCGCGATCGTTTGGCGTACCAATGGGCAGTGACGATCTCGATCTACCTCGATCCGGCGCACCACCGTCAGGGGATCGGCCGCAGGCTCTACAAGGCGTTGTTCGCGCTGCTCGAGCTGCAGGGATTTTACAAGGCTTAAGCGGGAATCACGATGCCCAATGATCCGAGTGTCGGCCTGCATGAGAGCTACGGCTTCA
>JAOQAA010000298.1 GCA_025963815.1 Capsulimonas sp. | reverse complement strand
ACGCGCGAAATCGGCGAGCGCGGCATCACCGGCGCGCTTCTGGCCAACATCGCGCTCCCTTTGAAAGATATGGGGGATAATCAAGGCGCACTCACGGTGCTGAAGGAGGCCGAAACTCTATCCCGTGAGCTTGGCGACCGGCGGGGGCTGGTACAGGTGCTTCACACATTGTCGCTGATCGAAATCCGGCTGGAAGATTACGATGCGGCGCGCCTGCACCTGGAAGAATCGCTCGCGGGTGACCGCGCCGTTCACGATACGCAGGGCGAGGCGACCTGTATCCATACACTGGGCGATATCGCATTTCTGCTGGGCGATCTGGACGGCGCGGAGCGGAGTTTTTTCACCTCGCTGCAAACGTTTCGGAGACTGGGCGCCAAACGCTCGGTTGCCGGCGCGATGTATTCACTTGCAGAAGTGGCCCTGGCCCGCGCCGATCTCGAACAGGCGGGAGTCCATCTGAGGCAGAGCATCGAGATCGAGGTGGAGGTTGATAATCGGCGCGGGATCATCGATTGCCTGCGTGGAATCGCCGAACGCGAGTTGGCCTCCCATCAGCCTGAACGCGCTGTCTACATTTGGGCGGTCGCCGATACGGAGAAAGCGCGGCTCAGTCTCAATGTTCCGCAGAACCTCTGGAGGCGTCATCAAGCCATTGTGGCCGCGATGCAGGAAGCGCTTGGCGAGGAGCGCTTTGCCGATCGCTGGAACGACGGCGCAGACACCGATTTCCACGGCGCCGTCGCCCGCGCCACGGACTGGCTTCCCGCCAGCCTGGAACAAAAATAGTCTTATGAGGGTTCGTTCGATATGATCCGTGTTCTATTCGTTTGTCTGGGAAATATCTGCCGCTCGCCGATGGCGGAAGCCGTCTTCGCGCATCAAGTGCGCGAAGCGGGGCTGGCCACGGAGATCGAAGTCGACAGCGCCGGCACCGGCGACTGGCATGTGGGGCAGCCAGCGCATTCGGGCACGCGCCGTATTCTGGCGAAAAACGCCGTGGAGTACAACGGCCGGGCGCGGCAGATCGCACGCCGCGATCTGAGTGAGTTCGACTATATCGTCACGATGGACGACCAGAACCTCTCGAATGTCAGCGCCATGGGCGAGGGCCGCGCCAAGGTCGTCTCGTTTCTGAGCTTCGCGTCGCATATGGGGCTTACCGAAGTCCCCGATCCGTACTACACCGGCAACTTCGAGGAAACTTACGAACTCGTGACGGCCGCTTCCGAAGGCCTCTTAGCCCATATCCGCGAGGAACACGGCCTGTGAGCGTTCTCCCGACCGCCCTTCACGACACACTGACTCAGCTCCTCGGCGCCGCTCCCCAGGGCGCCCAAGCTCTTTCCGGCGGCATGATTAACCAGGCCGCGCGTGTGGATACCGCGCACGGACCGATCGTCGTCAAATGGAATTCCGACGGCCCGCCCGGCTTCTTCGCCGCCGAAGCCGATGGCCTGGAGCGCCTTCGCGCCGTCGGCGCGCTGCGCGTTCCGAAGATTCTCGCCGTCTCCGATGCGCCCGCCGGCGCCGCTCTTCTCGCCAGTCTGAATCAAAAGTCTGCTGTTACACCGTCTTTTATTCTGATGGAATATCTCCTGACAATGCCCGGCGATGTAGAAGAATTCGCCCGGCGCTTCGGCGAAGGTCTGGCCCATCAGCATCGCACGGCGACATCGGAGAACGGTCTGTTTGGCCTGGAGCGCGACAACTTCATCGGCGCCCTCCCGCAGCCGAACGCTTGGCGGATGACCTGGCCGGACTTCTACCGCGAGCGCCGCCTCCTGCCGCAAGTCACCATCGCCTCGCGCCTCGGCCGCCTCCCAGGTGACCGCGAATCGCGTCTGCATCGCCTTCTCGATCAGGTCGATACGATCCTTGCCGACGGCCGTTTCCTCCCATGCCTTCTGCACGGCGACCTTTGGAGCGGCAATTTTCTTCAGCAGGGCGAAGACCCGATCGTCCTCGATCCCGCCGTCTACTACGGCGACCGCGAAGTCGAACTCGCCTACATCCAGCTCTTCGGCGGCTTCCCGCCCGGGTTCCTCGAAGCCTACCAGAGCGCCTACCCACTTCCCGGCGAGTATCTCCTGCGCCGTCCGCTGCATCAGCTCTACCCACTGCTGGTCCATCTCAATATGTTCGGCGAACAATACTGGCCGCAGGTCGAATCCGTGCTGGCGCGATACGACTGCTAGATGCGATCATTTGTTTGTATATAGGCGAATTCGCGCGTCGTCATCGCCCTGAAAATAAATTTCCACGCCCCTTGACATTCCTGGAATGCCCCGTGTATAATCGTCCTCAATTGCCGGCCAGCCGCTAGTCGGGGCCGCAATAGAATCGTAATCACGCAATGCTCAATATTAAAACCCAATTGAATAAAGACGCCCGAAGGCCGTTTGGGGCGTTTACCGTGGAGACACTGCGACCGTCGCAGCCCGTCATCACGGATCGCATTGGCGCGGGTGCAGAGAAAGGAGAGCTGGCTTCCTAAACGTTGTCAGAACCTCTCCCCAGGACGTTTCGAAATGAACGCCCCCTCTGCACACTCACCGTGCCGAGGGGGCGTTTTTGTTTGTGTTTGCACTAAAAATTGATTGTGAAAGGAAAGAACCATGGTCCATGTGCGTTTTGAAGGCCGCTCATATGATTTGACCGAGCGGGAGCTGAATATCACCGCCACGCAGACAGACGACGAGATCCGCACCCGCCTCGCCGGCCGATTCGATGTCGGCCCCGACGCCCTGAAAGATTACGTCATCGACCGGACCGCCAGCGGTGACCTGATCGTCCGGCCCGAAGCCGTTTACGGTTGAGCCGGGAAACGGGGCGCGCGCCCCGACAGCAAAAGCATACATTCGCCTGTTAAGCGGGAGGTCGGGGGTTCGAGTCCCTCTGGGGTCGCCAAGCTGGCCCCATAGCTCAGTTGGTTAGAGCACCAAAACCTTGCTTTTCAAACTTGCGCGCGCTTCGATTTTAAGATTGGCCTGGGAGATTGTGATGGGTGTCCGTGTGGACCGGGCGATGGTGGAACTGCGCGGCGCGTTCAAGCAGCGCTCGAAGCCGCGAACAATCGGCCATTGCCGCATATGCTACGAACCGAGCGACATTCAGAAGTTTTTGTCGCTTGACCCGGCCCGCATGAGCGAAAATGATTTTCTTCCGATCCTGTGGGATGGGTGCCGCTGCTTTGGCGACTGGGCGGAAATTGCCTACTGCATTCCATGGGTTCTGGACTTCTGCTTCGACAATTGGTTCGTTTGGGGACACGAATTTCTTTCGGTGCTTGTGCGCGCTTCGGAAGAAGAAGGAGCGCCAATGCTTCCGGAGGAGCAAGAGGCGATTCTGTCAGTGATGCAGGCGCATCTGGAAGAAGACATGGAGCAAAGTGAGGGAGACGATTCGTCGTATATCGACGAAACGATCACTTGCCTTGGAGCGTTCGAAGGTTCGCTTGCTCCGTTATTCGCTCATTTGCGTGGGAGTGAGAACTCACACGTGCGCGCCAATTATTGTCTCTTTGTCGCCAAGCAAGCGTTGCTGAAGCCGAAGCGCGCCCCAATGCCTCCAAAGAATCAAAAGGCGTTCACGGAATTATTAGAGCCAGAAATGGCGTTAAGTGTGCTGATGGCAAATATCGATAATGTACATCATATCGCTCCCGAAGATCAGTATCATGTGGATTATGCTTTCGACTATCTCACGAATTTCATTAAGTCGAGAGTAAATTTGTAATTATGAATTAACAAAAATACAATATTTCCACGCGCACTAACGCGCGTCGCTTACATACATTAGATAATCAGAATGTCGTGGGTCCGAATCCCACCAGCCTTGGCTGTAGCTCAGTGGTAGAGCGTTTGAATTTGTAACAACAGCGACGCGGACTTGCGCGGGGGAGACTAGTACTTGGTTGGACAGTGGGGCGCGCGCCCTGATGGTGAAAGCATACATATGCTTAAGGAGCCAGCAGTCGGAGGTTCGAATCCTTCCAGGCTCGAAAGGGCTTGTAGCTCAGTGGATAGAGCACTGAAAAAACATTGCTTTCCAAACTTGCGCGCGCTTCAAAAAATTGAATATGGTTCTCCCGCGCCCCAACGTGCGCCGCTTACATACCCGACTGGCTCTGCAACAGCCACGACGCATGCCAAATGCGTCTCATGCAACAGCGACGTCGACTTGCGCGGGAGAAACTTGTGACGATATAAAAGAAATTATTGCTGGACAGGGAGGTTTGACATGCAGACTTTTGAACGCGATCTGCGTCTGGAAATATTGAATAGCTTGCTCACCACGCCGCACCGTGAGCTGGCGAAGGTCGCCGAGGGGCACAAGGAGATGCGCGGTCTGGATCCGATCTTCTATGGCCATTTGGCCGTCTGGTATCACCGCAACGGCGATGTGCGCGACCACAAGGAAGTCTTTGTTGGGAACTTGCTCGCGAGCGACATTGGCGAGCACCGGGAGGCGGGTTATATGCTGCTCCAGGAGATGCCGCCTTATCAGGTCGCTCGGGTGGTGGACTTCTTAAAGCAGCATCTCGGCAAAGCGCCGCGCTCGGCTCGGACGGCGGTCACGCGCTATCTGCGCCGCCGCGAGCGGGACCCGAAATTGTTCGACCGCGCCGCGCTGCGCGGCCGCAAGGCGATGAAGCATCTCTATGCGACGCTGCACATCGCGCCGGGTGTCCGCGCCAACGAGATCCTCTTTGGCGATCAGCCGCCTGTGGACAGTCTGGCGTATATGCTGAAACTGATCGCGAAGGCGGAGACGCCGGAAGCGCAGGCGCAGTTGATCGTCGAGCATTCGATTCCGTATACGGTCGCGATTGGCGCGGTGTCGAAGGTGACCCCGGTGGTTTTGGTTGCCCTGATCGCGTCAATGTCGCCGCAGGAGGTCATCAACAACTTGAAGTCGCTGAAGGTGCGGGGCGCGATGGACCATCCGGACGTCAAGGCGCTGATCGACGACAAGCTGAAGCAGGCCGAGACGCATGGGCGCGTGTCCGTCTTCAAAACCCGGGTCGCCGCCGATGCGGCGGATCTGGACGTGGAGATGACCGAACGGCTGTCCAAGATCGCCGACACGCAGATCAAGGCGCGCGGAACGATCAAGCGTTCCACGGCCCTGCTGGTGGACAAATCGGGTTCGATGGACTGCGCGATCGAGCTGGGCAAGCGGATCGCCGCGATGATCTCCGGCGTCGCCGAAGCCGGCCTCTGGGTCTACGCCTTCGACACGCTGGCGTATCCCGTCACGGCGAAGGGCGCGGAGCTAAGCGACTGGGAGCGCGCCTTTCAGCTGATCAAGGCCGGCGGCGGCACCAGTGTCGGCTGCGCTCTGGAAACGATGCGTCTCAAGAAGCAGGTCGTCGAGCAG
>JAOQAA010000092.1 GCA_025963815.1 Capsulimonas sp. | reverse complement strand
TCGCCAGCTTCAGCTCCGAGACCGGCAACGTCTCCGCCTCGCCGCTGGTGTTCAATCCTGCGGACCACATGCTGTATGGAACCACGTATGCGGACGGCGGGCACGGTCAGGATTCCGTCTACACAATCTCGCCCGCCGGCGTTTTCCAGGTCGTCAAGACGTTCAACACCCCTAATGGGCTAACCACGAACGGCGGCCTGACCCTTGCCCCGGACGGCGCTCTTTATGGCGTCGCGGCGACAGGCGGCGCTTATGGCAAAGGAACGATCTATAAGATCGCAAACGGCCAGTTCAGCACGGTCTACAACTTTCCCGGCGGACAGATCGGCGCGACTCCCAAAACGTCCATGATCGTCGGTAAAGACGGGGTGCTTTATGGAACGGTCAGCGCGGGAGGCTTGAGCGGTTTCGGAGGCATTTTCCGTGTCGTGCTGGGCGAGAAGCCGACAGTCTCACGTGTCTACAGCTTCACCAACGGGCACGACGGCGCCACGCCGGGCGCGCTGTTCCAGGCCGCCGATGGACTGCTCTACGGCGCCTGCCAGAACGGCGGCGCGCAAAATTGGGGATCGGTATTCAAGGCGAGCACAGGCGGCTCCTGTGTTACGATCCTTGACCTGAACGAAGGGTACCACGATGGAGTCTTACCCACGGGGAAACTGCTGCTCGCATCGGACGGATACTATTATGGAACGACGCAGGTCGGAGGATTGCACGGCGCCGGGACGATCTTCCGCATCAACGCGCAGGGCGCACAGGAGATCGTCTATTCGTTCAACCAGAGTAGTTCCAGCGGCTATCTCCCCAGCGCCGGCCTGACGCAGGGCGTGGACGGAACGCTATATGGAACGACTACGATCGGCGGATCATCCAACGCAGGCTGTGTGTTCAAATGCGCTTTCTCCGGAAGTCCGTCCAAGGCCGATGTCTCCGCTCTCTATCAGTTCAATAACAGCTATGGAAAAGTCCCGGTCGCCGCATTGATATTCGGCAAGGATGGATACCTCTACGGCGCGGCGAGCAAAGGCTCTCTTGCCGACAACGGTGTTATCTTCCGGCTTTCCACGACCGGCGCGATCAAACTCCTGCGCGGCTTCAGCTCTGCGAGCCTTGGCTCCCAGCCAACATGCACGCTCGTTCAAGGTCCGGACGAAACGCTCTACGGCACGACGGTCGCCGGGGGCGCCGACGGTTTTGGGACCGTCTTTGCGCTCACCACGCAGGGTTATTTTAAGTGGAACCGATCCCTCACGGCCGCTCAGGGCAAATTCCCTCACGAGGGTCTGACCTTTGGCGAGGACGGGAACCTCTATGGAACGGCTGCCGCAGGCGGTCTTTACGACAAAGGCGCGATCCTCAAAGTCACTCAGGCCGGTGTGGTCAGCAGCATCTACAGCTTCGCGGAAACCACGGGCAACACACCCTGGGCGCCCCTCGCTCTCGGTCCCGACGGAACTTTCTATGGGGCCACCACGACCGGTGGCGCCTACTCCAGCGGCAGCGTATTTCGGATCAAGAACGGCGTGTTTTCGTTTCTGCTGGATCTGGACCCGCTGCTGGGAGGCGATACGGAATCCGGCATGACAATCGGCCGGGACGGCAACCTCTATGGCGTCGCCACACAGGGCGGCGATGAGAACTGCGGAACGGTGTTCGTTCTGGATGTCGATATCCCAACAGTTCAAATCTTCTCACCGACCTCAGCAACAGCCGGCGCCAAAATCACAATCGGCGGCACAAACTTCACGACGGCCAATCGCGTCACGATCAACGGCTCCCAGGTTCCGTTCACCCGACTTAGCGACACGCGCATCACGGCCACCGTCCCCACCTTCGGGTCGACCTACGGAGAGGTCACCGTTACCGCCTCGGGCGGTACTGCGACTGGCTCCGGAACGTTCACTCTCATCCCGACGAACGGCCCGCCGCCGGGGCCATAGCGAAGAGCGCTGAAACTTGTGCTAACACAAAGCGACTTCCACCGTCCTCTCTGGACAGCAAAAGAGCCATTCCCAATTTGGGAATGGCTCTTTTGCTTCGTGTCCCGCAATCGTCGCCAAGAACCCATGAATTTTAATATAAAATTCAAACAACGCCTGTTTTTTGGTGTACAATAGCCCTGCAACCATTGACGCTCGCCTGGGTCTACCCCAGTTCCTACTCTTCTCATGGAGGGCGCCATGCTCAATCACAATAAAAAAGCCGCTTCGGTCGTTGTCGGCGTTCAGACGCTCGCCTGCATTCTGGCGGCGGGTTACGTGCTGACACATTTTCACCATCAAGCGGACGCCGATATCCCTGTTTCGGCCTCCGCCTACTCAGGCGCCATGCCGCATTCGCTTCACAGCGCGTCCGATCATTCCTCGCCGCGATTGTTCATTGTGCCGCCTAATGGGCAATATCAAGATCCCCGGATCGTTATTCGCCGAGGAGCGATCATGGCGCCGATGACGGATACTGGGTACATCGCACACGGTTCTCAATTGCAGATCGGCGATTGGCGCATCGTCGACACGCAGGGGCGTCACGTAGCCTCTGGCAAGGTTCCGTCCGATGGGAATTACACGTCGTTCGACAGCGGTTTTACGGTCCGTAACACGCACCAGATCACGATGCTTTCCAACCTGCCGACCGTTGTTCTCTCAGTGCAGGCCGACGCCTCCGCATTCAAATTGGCAGGCCGACAGTACTTCCTGGAGCAGGCGGACGAAGGACGTCCTACTCACAGCCGTTTCTATCTCGCTGCGCCGCCGGCGCATTAACAGTTTCCGTTTCTCAAACCCATGCGATTGCAGCTAACCCCGCGCCGCGCCGCGACATTCGGACAGGATTTCCTCGCGGAGCGGATCAACCGCCGCCTGAGCGTGGCGCTACTCACCGCAGATGCGCACGGTGTCTTTTCGCCGAACGCGATCCCCGAAAACGCACGCCTTATCATCTCCCATCACCCTGAAGACGCCGGCGAATCGCGGCTGCTCGTGATGCTCCCGTCCCACGCGCGCGCCGTTGTTCATCGGCATGTGCAGTGGAGCTATTTGAGTGCGGGTCAGCAGGAGAACGTCCGCAGATCAATGGCGAATGCGGCGCTTTGCATCGCGCCCGCCGAGTTTCTCGCGCAAGAGTCGCGAGCATTGTTTCCCGAAACACGTTGCGAAGTCGTGCATATCGGACGCGATCCCAAGATCTATCACCCCGCGTCGCCGAAGGCAAGATTGGCCTTTCGCGCGCAGCTGCAAATTCCGGAGGACAGTTTTCTCGCGATCCATGTCGGAAGATTGGAAGACGCAAAGGGGCTGCAAATCTTAATCGCGCTGGCCGCGCGGCTGCCGGAGCGCGCCGTTCTTTTGATTCAATTCACGGCAAATTCGAGTGATGTGAACCGCAGCGATGGCTTTTGGCCGCAGGCGCGCGCTATCCAGAGCGCAAATCCCACCCCAGTGCGCCTCTGGCCAGATACCGACCCGGCGTCTGATCGTCCCGTGCGATACGCCGATCTATTGATTACCACATCGCTCAAAGAGGTCGCGCCGATGGTCGCCGTCGAAGCGCTGATGAGCGGCGTCCCTGTCGCCGCCACGGATTCGACTCCGTTCTACAGCGAGATCCACACATTGGGCGCCGCAGCCGAAGACGTCACGATCGTTCCCCTGCCCTTCTTCGAACGGCTCACGACGCTCACGCGAGATCAGTTGACTTTGACGGAATACGAAGTAACGATCGCGGCGAATCTTATGGCGGGAGAGATTGAAGGACAGATCACGCGCGGGGTCGAAGATACGGAGAGCGCTTTGCGCGCCCAGCGAATCATGGACGCCGGGTTCACTGAAGATGCGATGATCGCGCGTCTGGATGCGCTCTATCGCGCCGTCATAACAGAGTAATTCGGTTCCAGCGCGAAACTTGTGATAAAATATGTGGACACAAATAATCCCGACGGGCAGCCCGACAGGAGGCATGGATGTTTCGTAACGCTCCCATTCTCATTCTGGCCGCAGCCGCGCTGCTGCCGACGACGGCGCACGCCCAGGTGATCGACCACTCGAACCCCAGTTCGAACAACGATCTGGTGGCGAATCAGAGTTACCCCTGGGGGCCTGTGTTCATGGGCGGCGTCTGCCGCCTGACGGACAAGGGCACGAGCGAAATCTGCTCCATCTATTACAAAAATCCTGTCAACATCGCCAAATTCCATAACTCGTTCGAGTTTCAGATCATCAGCGGCGGCCCGTTCGACGACGCCACGCAGAGCTACCCCAACGTGGCGGACGGCATGACGTTTATCCTTCAGGCAAGCGGCGTCTCCGCAGTAGGACTCGGCGGCGCCAATCTCGGCTCCGGGACAATCGGTCACAGCGTCGCCATCAAGTTCGACTGCACCGGCAATCCTGGCGATCCTTCCAACAGCTCCACCGGGGTGTACGCCAATGGCGCCATGCCGCTGGGCGGGATCGACCTGATACCCGCGCACATCGATCTGCGCAGCCAGCACCCATTCCGTGTCGAGATGGCGTATGAGAACGCCGTCCTGCGCGTCCGGATTACGGATCTCAAGACGGCGGCCACGGCGGTCCAGACCTATCCCATCGATATTCCCGCAACCATTGGCTCTCCCACGGCCTGTGGCGGCTTTACTGCCGCGACCGGCCTGGGCAGCTGCGCTCA
>JAOQAA010000225.1 GCA_025963815.1 Capsulimonas sp. | reverse complement strand
AACAGGACTCCATTGCGCGCTTCCATCCGACAAGTTGCCGAGGCCGCCGGTGTTTCACCGATGACCGTTTCGAAAGTACTTCGCGGCCGGAACGATCTGGTCGTGGAAAAGACACGTGAACGAGTGCTTCAGGCGGCGCGCAATCTCAACTATGTCCCGGTGCGGACGGCGGCGCAGAACCGGCACATCCGGACAAACGCCATTGGGGTTGTTTTTCTCCATTCGCACCGGCCGGATGGACCAGTCGGCTACCCGACATTTTTGGGGATGTATAGCCGCGCCCGTGAACTCGACCATGATCTGACGATCTTCCTGCGCTCGGAGCCGGACTGGGTGAAGCCGGGAACCGAGGCGCAGTTTCTGGATCGCCGGTGCGACGGATTTATCTTCGTCGGCAGCAACCGTCCCGAAATCACCGAAAAGCTCTTTGAGAATAAGGTGCCGGTGGTCGAATGCTACAGCGTCGCGCCCTCCCCTGGCGCCGCGCGTGTCCTGAGCGACAATACCGACGGTATGCGCCAGGCGGTCATGCATCTTGCACAGCTCGGGCACGAGCGGATCGCGCATATCGCCGGTCCGCAAGCGAACCTGGAAGCGCGGGAGCGACTGAGTGGGTTTCGCGCGGCGATGCAGGAGCGCTTCGGCGCGGATTATCGTGACTATGTTGTCCTGGCGAACACCTGGGGCCGGATCATGCGCTTCGACAACGCCTACGGGGATATTGATGAAGTCACTCGCCCGGCAATCGAAGCCATACTCTCCATCGGTGTGACAGCTGTCGTTTGCGCCAACGATCTGCTGGCGCTCGCTCTTTGGCGGCTGGCTGAGGAACGTGGACTGCGCGTGCCTCAGGACTTGTCCATTATTGGCGTGGACAATATCATGCAGTCCCAATACCAGGGACTGAGCAGTGTGTCGATCCCGTTCGAGCAAATCGGCCAGGCGGCGGTCGACGCCGTGATGGCGATTGAAAAGGGGGTAAGCACTGCTGAAGCCAGCCGTGTTTTGCCCGTGGAATTGATACAAAGATCTTCTGTATCCGTTCCTTCTCAGCGATAACCGCACTGAAATCAACATCGGCGCGGCCACTATTTTCGGCGTTATTTTACAGTAAAATCAAAGGAGTCTCTCTGTCATGTTTCGTAACAATCGGGTTTCAAAAGGGTTTACCCTGATCGAGATGCTCGTCGTCATCGCTATTATCGCGATTCTTGCCGCTATTCTGTTCCCCGTCTTCGCCAAGGCCCGGGAAAAGGCGCGCCAGACCAGCTGCGTTTCCAATGAAAAGCAGATCGGACTCTCCTTCCTGCAGTACATCCAGGACAACGACGAGGCGTTCCCGCTCTCAGTCGTCAGTACCGTCTCTCCCCCACCTGCCGGCCAGCCCGTCGGCTGGGCCGATGCGATCCAGCCGTATCAGAAGAGCCTGGCGATCTTTCAATGCCCGAGCGAGCCGTTTCCGGCGAACATCACCCCGCAGAACGCCGGCTTTACGGATTACTGGATGAATAAGAACGCCGGCGACGGGGCTCAAACCCTGCCGCTCTGCAACAATCCCGCAGTCACAATCCTGATCGGCGAGGGCGGCGCCTCGACCGGCGTGCTCGTCGCCAACTCGACGGCCCGCTTCCGCAGCAACGGCTGCAACGGCGCCGGCGACGCATCCGCCGCCGGCCTGGATCGAACTCAGCCCGTCTGCGGCGGCGCGGGCCTCGTAACGAATCTCGGCGGCGGCGGCTTCCGTCATACCGAAGGCGCCAATTACGGCTTTGCCGATGGGCACGCCAAGTGGATCAAGAACTCCGGCCCCAACGCTTCGCCCAAGATCTGGAACGGAGCCACACTCTTCGCGCAGTCCGGCAACGATCCGACGCTGCGACTGAAAGACTAATACTGAGAAGAGCGCCGCGTGTCATAATGGGACAAAATCCATGATGACACGCGGCTTTCGTGTGTTAAGACTCGTCAAAGTTCACAAGCATATCTCCACTCATTTTGTAAGACAAAGGAACGCACTTCCGATGACCAAGACAACAAGCCAATGGACGAAGGGGCTTATGGCGGCGGCTTTCGGATGCATTGCCCTGATCAGCTTTTCCGGCTGCGCGACAAACGCAATTCCGGCGGAGAAGCCACAGAAGATTGACGTTTCCAAAGCGCAGCACCCCAATGTTCTGATTATTCTGTCGGACGATCTGGGATGGTCCGACATCGGCTGTTATGGCAGCGAGATCAGTACCCCCAATATCGACTCATTGGCGAAGGGTGGTCTGCGCTTTACGCAATTCTACAATTCGGCCCGCTGCTGCCCCTCGCGCGCGGCGCTGCTGACGGGCCTGAACCCGCATCAGGCCGGCGTGCCGGACATGGGCACTCCCCTCAACAATCGATGCGTCACCCTCGCCGAGGCGCTCAAGCCCGCCGGCTACCACACTTATATGGTCGGCAAATGGCATCTAGGCGAAAATCCGCGGGACAGCCCAACGGCGCGTGGTTTTGAAGAGTTTTATGGCATGCCGGGCGGCTTCAATACCTACTGGAAGGAAGATCCGTACTACACTCGTCTCCCCGCCGACCATGCCAAGCGGGTTTACAAGCCCGGCGACTTCTACTCCACCAATGTGTTCGGCGACTATGCGCTGGATTTCATGAACCAAGGGCAAAAATCCGGCGGTCCCTGGATGATGTACCTTGCGTTCAACGCGGCGCATTTTCCGCTGGGCGCGCCTGAAGACGCGATCGAGAAATACGAATCGATGTACCGGACCAAGGGCTGGGACGCCATTCGCGCGGAACGCCTGGCGCGTCAAAAAGCTTTGGGGCTCGTTCCAGCTGATTTGAAGCTCACGCCGCGCAGCGTCGTTCCGAAGAACTTCATCAACGTACAGACCGGCTGGGCGGATAAAGACAATCCCGCGTGGGATTCCCTGCCCGAGAACCGGCGCGCCGACCTCGCCCGCCGCATGGCGGTGTACGCGGCGGCGATCGATATCATGGACCGAAACATCGGCCGCGTGGTCGCCCATCTCAAAGAAACCGGACAGTGGAACAACACCCTGATCTTCTTTCTGAGCGACAACGGCGCCTGCGCCGAGTGGGACCCTTACGGCTTCGATCAATTGGATTCCCCCAAGAACATCCTGCACACCGGCGACGCTCTCAAAGCCGTGGGTGGGCCGAACAGCTATATCAGCTACGGCAGCGGCTGGGCGAACGCCAGCAACACGCCCTGGCGTCTCTACAAGCACTACACGCAGGAGGGCGGCATCCGCACGCCGATGATCGTCCACTGGCCGGCGGGCCTGAAGACCAAGTCCGGTTCAACAACGGATCAGCCCGGCTACATCACGGACTTCATGCCGACGGTCCTCAAAGCCTGCGGCGCATCCTATCCCAAGGAATACAAAGGCAGTGACATCCTGCCGATGGAAGGCGAAAGCCTGCTGCCGACCTTTACTGGCGCAAAACTGCCGCCGCGCACTCTTTGCGTCGAGCACGAGGGCAATCGCATGGTGCGCGAGCAGAACTGGAAACTGGTCGCGCTGGCGAATAAGCCATGGGAGCTGTACGATCTGTCCAAAGATCCGTCCGAAATGAACGACCTCGCCGCGCGCGACCCGAAACGCGTGCAGACCATGGGCGACGCCTGGGAAGCCTGGGCGGAACGCTGCAATGTCGTTCCGAAGTCGTCCCCACAAATCGCCGGCAAGCCGATCGATATCCGATGCGATGTCACCACGCAAAGCAGCGACGGCGTCATCCTGGCGCAGGGTGGAGATCAGCGAGGCTACGCACTGTATTTGAAAGCAGGAAAACCTGTATTCGCAGTCCGTGAGGCCGGGAAGCTTTACGCCGTCACCGCCGCGAACGCCGCGCCCAAGGGCAAGTTCTCTGTGGAGGCGCATCTGGAGGCGAGCGGCGCCATGACGCTCTCCGTCAACGGCGCGGCGCCCGTTCGCGGAACCGCGCCCGGCGTGATCGCCGCCCAGCCGCAGGACGGTCTGAGCATCGGCGAAGACGCCCAAAGTTCCGTCGGCGACTACACAGGCCCCAATTCGCTCAAAGGCAAGGTTGAAAACGTGAAGGTGACGACGGGGAAATAAGCCCTAGGACGCTGCCCCAGTCTCCGTCTAGATCGCCCCTTCAGGGCTAAAAGAGGTTGTCGAAAGCGGCTCCAATCTTTAGCCCCAACGGGGCGAGCTAATTGGAGACTGGGGCAGCGCCCTAGGAATCGGAATTTTGCCGAACAAAGAGGTTTTCTTATGCGCACCCACTTGCGCCTTCCCGCGCTTTGCGCGCTTTTGTTGGCTCTCGCCGCCCCCTCCCAGGCCGCTCCGGAGAAGAAGCCGAACATCGTCGTCATCCTCGTCGACGACATGGGCTACTCCGACATCGGCTGCTATGGCGGTGAGATCAAAACGCCCAATCTCGACAAGCTGGCCGGTGAAGGGGTGCGGTTCACGCAGTTCCACAACACGGCGCGATGCTGCCCATCGCGGGCGGCGCTGCTGACAGGGTTGTACCCGCATCAGGCGGGCGTCGGCCATATGACTGACGAGCAGGACGACGCCGACGGCAATCCCCTGCCGGGCTACAGTGGACGCCTAAACGATCACTGCGTCACCATCGCCGAGGCGCTCCATGGCGCCGGCTACTTCACCGCCATGACCGGCAAATGGCACGTTGGCCAGAATTACGGAGTGACGCCCTGGGGGCGAGGCTTCGACCGCACGCTCACCTGCGCGCAGGGCGGCTTTTATTTCCCGGGATCACCGGTCGGCGGCCCGCTGTATTTGAACGGCAAGAACATCGGGCGCACCGGCGCGCCGCTGCCCGCGAACTGGTATTCGACGGATCTGTGGACTGACTACGGCCTGAAGTTCATCGACGAAGCGCATACGGCTCACAAGCCGTTCTTTCTTTATCTCGCGCACAACGCCCCGCACTTCGCGCTCCAGGCGCCGGCCGCCGATATCGCGCGCTGGCGCGGCAAGTTCAAGGCCGGATGGGACAAACTGCGCGAGGCGCGTTACAAACGTCAGATCCAGATGGGGCTGATCGACAAATCCTGGCCGCTGTCGCCCCGTCTCCCGGAAGTTCCAGCCTGGGACAGTTTGACGCCCGCGCAGCAGGATCGCTACGATCACATCATGGCGATCTACGCCGCCGTGGTGGAGCACATGGACAAGTCTGTTGGCGCATTGGTGGCTGGCCTGAAGCAGCGCGGGGAACTGGACAATACGCTCATTTTGTTTATGAGCGACAACGGCGGCAACGCCGAGAGCGGTGTCCAGGGACGTCTGGAGGGCGCAAATCCCGGCGGGCCAAAGTCCACTGTATTTGTCGGCCAGGCGTGGGCAACACTGAACAATACGCCATTCGTGCGGTACAAACACTATACGGACGAAGGCGGCATTGCAACGCCGCTGATCGCGCACTGGCCGAATGGGATCCCACGCGCGCGCGATGGTCACTTGGAAGCGCAGCCCGGACATATCATTGACATCATGGCGACCTGTCTGGATGTGGCTGGCGCGGCTTATCCTAAGACATTTCACGATCACGCAATCACGCCGATAGAGGGCGTCAGTCTGCGCCCGGCGTTTGCGGGCAAGACGATCCAGCGCACGCAGCCGATCTTCTGGGAGCACGAAGGCAACCGCGCCGTTTTGGCGAGCCCCTGGAAACTGGTCGCACTGGACGGCAAGCCCTGGCGGCTCTACAATACCGTCGCCGACCGCACCGAGCAGCACGATCTGGCCGGCGCTCAGACGGACCGCGTGAAGCTTCTGGCGGCTCAATGGGATGCGTGGGCGAAGCGCGCCGACGTGTTGCCACTGCATCCCGAAAACGGCGTTCTGAGCGGTAAAACACAGTTCACGCTCAAGGGAGGCGACCATTTGGATCGCGCCCATGCGCCCGCCGTCGCCGGATGCGGCTTTACCATCACCGCGAAATTCGACGCCACGGGAACAGACGGGGTGGTGGCGGCTCAGGGCGGCGCGGCCCAAGGCTATACGCTCTTTCTTCAAAGCGGAAAGCTGACATTTCTCGTCCGGGAAGATGGCCATACGACCCAGATCGCCACACCGCAGTCCGTCACCGGGGCCCATACCGCCGTCGCTCGCGTGGAAGCGGACGGCGTCCTGAGCCTCACGCTCGACGCACAGGGCATCGTCAAAGGCAAAGCGCCCGGCCCGCTACCCCAAACTCCGATTGAAGGATTGGACACCGGAGAAGATCGGGGCGCTCGGGTCGGGCCGTACGGAGCCGCCAACGCGTTTGCTGGAACCGTCCAATCGGTCATCATCGAATTAGACAACAAGCCCATAGATTAAGATTATGAACTTACGACGCCACCGACACTTCGTTCCCTGCGCCGCCGTGCTGACCGTCATCACCACACTCACGGCCATGTTTTTTTTGGGCGTGTCCACCGCCGAGGCGGCGCCCGCATCCCACCGCGCCGCTTCGTCTCACCCGGCGCCGACCGGCATGGTCTGGATTGCGCCCGGCCGCTTTCAGATGGGCAGCGACAACGCCATGTTCCCGGACGCTCAGCCAGTACACTCGGTCACGCTGGACAGCTTCTTCATCGACCGCAATCTCGTGACCAATACCCAATTCGCGCGCTTTGTGCGCGCGACCCATTATGTGACGGTCGCCGAGCAGCGCCCGGACCCGAGACTGTTTCCCGGCGTTCCCGCGAACAAACTGGTTCCGGGCGCGGTCGTGTTCGCTCCCCCGCCCCGTCCCGTCGCGCTCGACGACGCGTCTCAGTGGTGGCGCTACGTTCCCGGCGCCAACTGGCGGCATCCGGAAGGCCCGAAAAGCAGCATTGCGAAACGGATGGATCATCCGGTCGTGCAGGTGTGCTGGGACGACGCCGCCGCCTACGCCAAGTGGGCCGGCAAGCGCCTCCCTACGGAGGCGGAATGGGAATACGCCGCGCGCGGCGGCCTCAGCCAAAAGCCGTACGTCTGGGGCGACACTTTCAAACCGCGCGGCCGGGCAATGACGAATACATTCCAGGGTAATTTCCCGGATCACAACACCCACGAAGACGGCTATGCGGGAACATCCCCCGTCGGCAAATTCCCGCCGAACGGCTTCGGACTCTACGACATGGCCGGAAATGTCTGGGAATGGTGCGCCGATTGGTACCGGCCCGATTACTACAAAGTCAGCCCACCCAAAAATCCCCGAGGGCCTTCCACAAGCTACGACCCCGATGAGCCGAGCATTCCCAAGCGCGCCCAGCGCGGCGGGTCATTCCTCTGCACGGACCAGTATTGCTCGCGCTATATGCCGGGGAGCCGGGGCAAAGGGGACGTTTTGACAGGGACATCAAATGTGGGCTTTCGATGCGTGGTTTCGAAGGGCGATTCAGATCGGATGCGACGCGGCTTATGAAGGCGCGCCGCCCTTGATCCACAGCTGGTAGCTTACCGCCGATAAGCCACCCGTCCCCCAATCACCGTCCACTCGACCCGCCCCATCTCAGGGTCCATCACCACCAGGTCGCCTTGCTTCCCAGGCTCTAACGTCCCCACCCGATCCAAAATCTCCAACTGCCGCGCCGCGTTCGCCGACGACAGTCGCGCGCCCTGCCAGGGGGCAAGCTGCGCGAATTTGAGCGTGTTGTGGAAGGCGCGATCCATCGTGAGGACGCTGCCGGCGAGGGTCCCGTCGGCAAACGTCGCTTCGCCGTTCTGGACGTTCACATCGAAGCCGCCGAGTTTGTAGACGCCGTCGGGCATTGCGGCGCCTTCCATGGCGTCGGTGATGAGGACGACGCCGTCAAGGCCCTTGGAGGTGATCGTCAGGCGGACGATCTCCGGGTGAAGATGAACGCCGTCGGCGATGACCTCGGCGACGATCTCGGGGGAGACAAGAATGGCGCCGGCGGTTCCTGGCTCACGGTGGTGGACACCGCGCATGGCGTTAAAGAGGTGCGTTCCCTGACGCACGCCCCACGGGATCGCGCGCGCCACATCGGCGGCTCGCGAGTCGGTATGCCCGGCGGAAACGACGACATTCGCGGCCAGAGCCGCGCGGGTCACAGCCTCGGCGCCCTCCATCTCAGGGGCAAGAGTGATCTCACGGATCGCGCCGCCGCCAATCTCCACCCAGTGCGTAAACTCTTCTAAATCGGGAAGGCGCACATGCGCTTCGGGCTGGGCGCCGCGCCGCGCGGGGCAGATGTATGGACCTTCCAGATGGACGCCAATGAT
>JAOQAA010000221.1 GCA_025963815.1 Capsulimonas sp. | reverse complement strand
TCGGTCCCGGTCTTGATCTTGGCTTCCTTGAGACCTTCGCCGCGCAGCACGACGCGGGAGTTCTGGCCCTGCTGATCGCCGCCGATGCGCAGACGTCCGTCCTCCAGCGCTTCGTTGACCTTGACGATCTGGCCATTCTGGGCCGGACCGAGGTCGCCGACGATCGCGTAGGCGTCGTTGACTTTGACGCGCGTGCCGGTCTTCAGCTCGGCCGCGTCGACATTGGGATCGATGTTTGTGTAGAACTCATTGTCGCCGAGGGCGATGTTGGCCGTTCCATCTTCGTTGCCTGAGAGGAAGACCGCGATCCGGTTCGCGGGCTGAGTGAGTTTCGTGTACGCTTCATCGTATTTCTGGATCATTTCCTGCGCTTCGGTGAGCTGCTGCTCGTCGATTTCCAGTTGATGTCGCAGTAAAAGCAAATATTGATAATTGGCGTCGAGCGGATCGGTGCTCTCCAGGATTTCGTCCAGCACTTTGATCGCCCGGACGGAAGCGTCCGATCGTTGGCCGCTGTCTCCGCCCTTGCTCCGCCGGTTATTACTCTCGTTGTCGCTCGGCATCCGTTCGTACCTTTCGTCTGTCTCTCGTATCTCCGTCGTCCGGCCCCCGCGTTTTTGCTTGGCCGGGCGGTTCTTGTCTCGCGCCATGTCTCGCCCTCGCCTCATCTATCTTACCCACGCGCTCCGGGTTCCTACCCAGTCCGCCAGTGTGAGCGTCACGGCTCGCAACTTTCGGATTTTTCGCGGTTGTTTTCGAATATTCTAAGGCCTGCGGCTCTGTAAGCAGCTCAACCATGCGGGCCGTATTGCCCTTTTCAAAGGCGTCCGCCCACTGCGCGACGACTTCTCTGGCTTCGGGATCGCGCGCCGCCAGATCCGAGACATTTGCGGGATCGTCGCCGTGAGGCAGGCTCGCCAGTGTTTGTCGCGCCCTCGCCAATGCGTTCTTTACGGCGGGAACGGTTGTTCCCAAAATCTCCGCCGCTTCTTCCGCGCTCCAGCCTAATACATCCCGCAGCACCAGCGCCGCCCGCTGGCGCGGCGGCAGGCTCTGGATCAGCGCGACGAAGCCGAGCCGAACATCCTCACGCCCCTGCCCCGCCTTCTCGGCGGCGATCGATGTCTCCACGCGCCCGGCTTCCTCGGAATCGGCCAGCGATTCCCAGGACGGCCGCCGCTGCACATGGTTGATCGACAAATTGTGTGCAATCTTATAGAGCCAGGCGCGAGGCGTAGCGCGGCCCTCAAATGTCTCCATCGCCCGGTAGGCCCGGACGAACGCTTCCTGTGCAATATCCTCCGCTTCCGCAAGCGACCCCACATGCCGGTAGCAGTACGCCACCAGCTCGCGCCGGTATGGCTCCATGAGCCGACTGAACGCCTTGCGGTCGCCGCGCCGCGCGCGGACCAATGTTTCCTGATTTTGCTTCTGAGCCTCGGTGGTCGTCGTCACGAATCCGAACTCCTTGCTATCGCTTCTGGGATACTAATGAAACGTCATTGGCGCCCCGGCGAGTTCCCTCTCACCAGTATAGACACGATGGCGCGAGAAAAGGAACCGCCCGCCGCGAATATCTTTATCCAGTAATTGGCGACGCCTGCCCTGCCGCATTCACAACAAAAACAGATTCTATATCTCGTGAGACAATCCCTACATAACTTTATAGTTATACGATCGTATTTGGCTGCCTGAATACTTTATTAGCAGACTTGAAATGTTTCAATTTAGTTATTGACTTCTAGTTTACTCTATGGTATATTTGTAAAAATAGTCATTGATGATGCGCGAAAGGCGATCCCTAACGACGATATGAAAAACTTCTTGCCGACAGGACTTCTTCTAATAGGTATTGCTTCAATTGCCATTCTGCCTTCTCCCACTCACGCAGCAGATATTTCGGGCTCCGGCTGGCGCCTGTGGCCGGATGCGAAAGCTGCGTGGAAAGAGGATAAGTTTTATCTCCCTTCGGAGGTGAAACTTTCCCAGCTTCCCGTCAATGCCCCAACGGGGGGCTGGGCGGCGCTGGACGACCGTGAGGGCATTCCTATCACGCTTCCGTCAACGGTAGAGGAGCACTACTGGGGCAAGTTTGGCTTTACGCCTTACACCCGCGAAATCGCGGCGATCCAGACTGCCGACAAGGGCGTTCAGAATGGAAGTTACAACGGCGTGTCCTGGTGGTGGCGCACGGTGAAGACGCCGAGCGTGAAGCCAGGGCAGCAGCTGATCCTCCACGTGCGCGGCGCACGGCTGCGCACCGAGGTCTATTGCAACGGCAAGCTCCGCGGCTATAGCATCATGACGGAGCTTCCATTCGATTCGGACATCACGGACGCCGTGGAGCCAGGCAAGACGGCGCAGATCGCACTTCGGATCACCAACCCCGGCGGCTTTCTCGATTGGAACGACTTCTTTCCGATGCACGGCTTCCAATGGGGCGGTTACACGTTTCCCGGTTCACATGGTTTTGGAGGACTGGACAGCGGCGTGACGCTCGATGTCCGTGATGACGTCGCGGTCTCCGACCTTGCGACAATCAACAAACCAGATCTGCACGATGTCCATTTGATTGCCGAAGTGAAAAGTCTTTCCCAGGATTATTCGGGCCCTGTTCATTTCAAGATCAGCAGCAAGGGGGCAACTGTTTGGTCAAGCGATATCCCCATCACTCTCAAGGCGGGTGAAACGAAGAACATCGAAGCCGACGCCCGTGTGGCGGGCGCCATTCCGTGGAGCGTGGAGCATCCGGAACTGTATCAGGCGACCGCGACGGTCGGCAAGTCCGGCGTGGAAACAGGCGGCCGAAAGACCGACTTCGGATTTCGGTTCTTCACGGCGGTCGGCGTCGAGAAGATCCCCGATCCATATCTGACGCTCAACGACAAGCGCATCGTCGTGCGGTCCGCCATTTCGTGGGGGTTCTGGGGGCGCAATGGCCTCTGGCCGGACACACAGATGGCGACGCGAGAGATTACGGCGGCCAAGGCGTTAGGGCTGAACGCGCTTCAGTCGCACCGCAATCTCTCCAAGCCCATGGTGCTGGATTTGCAGGATCGCATGGGACTGCTGCGTTATGAGGAGCCCGGTTCGGGACAGTCGGCTTATGGAAACCGCTATGGCGTCACTAAAGACGTGACGATCGACGCCAAGGACGGTTTCAGCCCTGGCGTGATCGATATCAGCGGGACCGGACCCGACGCCGAGCCAGTCGAGTTTTACGAAAAATATGAAGAAGAGAAGATGCTGGAGATGGTGAAGCGCGACCGCAGTCATCCCTCACTGATCATGTACACCCTGCAAAACGAGGGCGGCTGGGTGGATTCAACCAATCCGCGCATCTATCGGATCATGCGTGAAATGCGCGCCATTGACCCGAGCCGCATCATCGTCCTGAACTCGGGCGTTATGGCGCACCGGGCGCAGGCGCTCATGCTGCCCTACTCCGACACGATCACCTATTCAAATAAGACCGACCTTTGGGGCGGATGGCGCGACGAGCATACCGTGGGCGGTCCGGGTAACTACACCCAGGAAATGTACACCGACCCCACGCACTATTCGCAGCGCACGCCGGAGAACGGCAAGGGAGCGATCAGCGCGTGGGGCGAGATGCTCGGCGTGGGAACGCCCGACAACTTCCAGCAGCTCGTCTCCGCATTCGACAAAAGCCATCCAACAGGTTATGACTACGGGGACGACAAGCGCGTCCTCGACGCCACACACGCCTTTCTGGACAAATGGGGCTTCCGCAAGGCGTTCCCAACCGACGCTTCGTACTTTAACGCCATCGGCGACAAGAGCTACTTCTTCTGGCAAAAGATCCTCGAACAGGCGCGGGCCGACAACGCCAACGATTATCTGGTGATCAGCGGGTGGGAAAGCACGACGATCGACAACCACTCGGGCATCGTCGACAATCATCGCTTCTTCAAGGGCGATCCTAATCTTGTCCATCAGGCGACACTGCCGGAGATGCTGGTCGTCCGCCCGCGACAGCTCGTGCTCGCCAAGGGACAGCGCGATCTGGTCGATGTCTTTCTCGTCAACGAAACGGGCCGCTCCGGACCGCACACCCTGCGCGTCACGGTCAAGCGGCCCAACGGTTCGGTCATCGCCACAGTCTCCAAGGAAGTCCGAGCGGAGGGCGGCAATACGTATGGTCAGCTCCTCAATGAAGAGATCGAGTTCACGGCGGACGCCGCCGGCATGGCGTCGGTCGAAGCGACCCTGACGCCGGCCACCGGCGCCAGCGTACAAACGTCGCTGACGCGCACGGAAAAGGTCAACGTCATTGATCCCGCGTCGTCATTCCAAGCGGCTCCAAAAGTCGCCGTCCTGGAGGAAGGACAGGATGTCGCCAACGTCCTGACAAATACGCTCCACCTCACGCCTACAAAATACGATCCCAGCGACACGACGGCAAACGTCATTGTGTTTGCCTCCAAAGGCAAAGATCCCGACTTCGATGCGCTAGCGGCGAAGAACGGCGTTCCTCAGGGAACAGCCAAGACACTGGACTCGGCCTTGGACAAAGTCAAAAATAACGGCGCGCGTTTGGTGCTCTGGCCCAACGGCGAGCGCTCCGCCCGCTGGATGGTCCAGCAGCTGGCCGAACGCAAGGTCGTGACGCTGGAGAATTGGGTTCAGCACACCGGCGCCTCCTGGTTCGGCTCCTGGTACATCGTGCGCAAGCACTGGCTGTTCGATGGCCTGCCGACCGACTGCGCCATGGACTGGCGCTACGACAATTCGTGGAGCCCCATCCATTCGCAGGGCGATGATGACAGCACTGGCGGCGCGATCCTCTCGGCCCCCGGCCTGGAAGTTGCATGCGGCTACGGAAACAACGAGAAAAAGACGATGCTCGGCGCGTCCGCCGTCGTCATTCCTTACGGCAAGGGCCAGGTCGTCTGGTACTGCCTCCCGCAGATGCTGGACGCTCTGAGCAAGGACAAATTGGCGACAAACACCCACGTCGCCCAGCGCCTGCTGGCGAACGCCATATTCGCGCCGATCACATCGAAATAGCCTTCCACGAAACACTTCGCCGTGCGGGGAATGACAGTTTTTGAAACTGTCATTCCCCGCTTCTTTTTTATCGACTGACGCCGATCACCTTGCGGACCGAGGCGCCGTCTTCCGCAGTCTGAACCATAAACTCGGCAACATCTGCTCGGGAAATCTTGAAGCCGGCAAACGGCAGACGCCCTACCCGCTCGCGATACTTGCCGGTGTAAATGGCGTCCGTTAATTGCGGCGGCCGAACCAGAGTCCAATCGAGCGCACTGTTCTTCAAAATCTGCTCCATCGCGGCGGCGTCGGTGACGACGCCGGGAAAGAACAATCTTCCAAAAAGATACGCTGGCGGCAGGATGGCGTCCTTGAAAAGAAACGCCGTCGAAATGACGACAGCGCGTGTCACCTCCGTCTTCTTCATCGCGTCGGTGAGTGCGATCGCAAACCGCTCCAGCAAATGCGCGTCCGATTTGGCGATCGGAACGCGCGGGCCAAAACCGGAAATCACGGCGTCGTGGCCTTGGATCGCTTTGGCGAGTTCCTCAACGTTCAGCAGATCCCCTTGCCGGACGTCGATGCGATCCTGAAACGGCGCCAGCTTCTCCGGTGAGCGCACGAACGCAGTCACGCAATGCCCACGCCCAATTGCCCGCCGCACGATCTCCAGCCCCGTTCCTCCCGTAGCCCCCAGGACAATCAGTTTCATTGCGCCTCCCTCGCAAGCTGCCCCTTCGCTGGAAAAACCAAACGCCGGCTATCGGGGCGGGTGAAATAAGAGATCTCCAATATGGCGAAGATCACCAGCGGCTCCAGCGCATTCAGACCGTCGCCGGAGAGAAGATGAGAATAAAAGGCGCTGATAACGACGATCGCGAAGCCCGAGTACGCCCACTCCTTGAAGAGGGTGAGACCCGGAGCCAGCACGACAATCACGCCGATGATTTTGGCGACGCCCAGAAGATTGGAGAAGTAGGCGGGATACCCCAGGTGCGCCAGCCCGGTCATCATCGCAGGCGCATGCAGAAGGGCCAGCAGGCCGGAAACGGTCATGACGAGCATCACGACGGTTGTCGTTGTCCAATAGGTGATTGATTTCGCTTTCATTGTCTTTCTCCTTCACACGAATACTTTGCTCTTCACAAATGAAGACCGGAGAGAAGGGCGAGTTGTGACAATTTGGCTAATCGAGGTTTGGGGCCATATCCGGTAAATGAGAGATCTTTTCTGGATTGGTCACGAAATAGATGGCCTGAATGCGCTCCTCGAACGCATCCATGGTAAATACGGAGTATGGCTTGCCATCCAAATACAGCACGATCCCCGGCTCCCCATTGATCTGGGCAATACGCGGCGCAAGGTTTGCAGGGGCAAATTTGCGAGTGCCTCCCAGAATTGCGCGGGCGACATGATCGGCGCCGTGAATAAGGTTCGGCACGGCGGAGGCCTTACCACCACCGTCGGTATGAAGCACAACGTCATGAGATAGTACGGACACCAGCCCGGCCAGATCGCCCCCTCCAACCGCCTGAAGAAACCGTTCGAGCAAATCGACTTGCTTTTGCGGCGACGCCGGAAAGCGCGGCCGCGCCGCATCGACATGCTTGCGGGCGCGCCGCAGGATCTGACGGCAGTTGACCTCGCTCTGACCAAGGACGCTCGCAATCTCCGAATACTCATATTCAAAGACGTCTCGCAGCAGAAACACCGCCCGCTCCGCAGGCGTCAGGCGCTCCAGCAAAACGAGAAACGCCATTGACAGCGATTCGCCCAGCAATGCGTTCTCCATGGGATCGCTCGCCGGATCGGTCACAATGGGCTCCGGCAGCCACTGTCCCACATACTCTTCACGCCGCACACGCGCCGACTGTAAGTGGTTTATGCACAAACGGCTGACGATCGTGACCAAAAACGCCCGAGGCGACCGAATGTCATCCTCAGAGGCGCTTTCCCATCGAAGAAACGTTTCCTGAAGCATATCTTCAGCGTCGGTCACGCTCCCGA
>JAOQAA010000214.1 GCA_025963815.1 Capsulimonas sp. | reverse complement strand
TCCAGCGCCAAGCCACAGGCCAAGGGATGCCCGGTCGAGTAATTCGCCGGGTGTGCTCCCGGCGATCTGAAGACCTGGGTCATCCATCGAGCTGGGGACAAACGCCGAAAGCAAACCCATCAACAACGCGCCAGCCAGAATAAACACGGCGAGACAGAAGAACGCACGCTTCGACCATTGAATATCAATCGCATAAACGCCTCCAAGAATGGTCGAGGTCATCAATGCGATTGGCGCCAAGCAGACGAACAGAACCGCCAGGGAGCCAAACATACGACTCCCGTAAAGAAAGCAAAGAATGAGGGCGGCAATCGCTCCGAAGAACCCGACACAATAGCCGCTCACGATCTTCACGTAATCCATATCGAGTCGGAGATTTGTCATAGGCGCGCCTTCCGAGCTATTGGACGTCCTTCGGAACGAACATCGTGTTCATACGATCCATTGCAATATCTTTGCCATTGTAGGCGTTGAGGATGCTGTTATGGTCTCTGGACATTTGCTGATATGCTAACCATGGCGTCGATCCATAGGGATAGTTGTTCGGCGAAGCATGGTTGAACACGTGTCCGTGCATGGGAGCACGCGGAGGCGAAATCACATCGATCACGCGACTGGCCTTTGTGGCGGTGCGCTCCGACGTGCGTACGGGCGCTTCGACCGGACAGAGAACCAGGACGCCGACAAATACGACCAGGGCGCGTTGAGCGGCGCTGCGCATGATTTCTCCTCCGGAACGACTATAAACGAATCTCACTTTTACTCAGCGAATACGAACGCAGCGCCCGTAAAGTTCCTAATCCATACACTGCGAGCAGCGGCGTTACGGCGCGGCGACGGTGGTTGGACGGCTGACGCCGGTGAGCGTGGGCGTCGCGGTGTCGGTGGCGGTCATGGTTTGGCTGCCGACCGTGTTGAGAGTGATGTTGAAGACGCCGAAGCCGCTGGGGAGTGGTCCGTCGGCCGGCAGCACGGCGGCGGCGTCGCTGCTCGTGACTTTGACGGAGCCGGTGTAGTTGAGCACAGTGTTGTTATAAACGTCCTTCGCGGAGACCGCCGTTTTGGTGGGCTTCCCAGAAGTCGACGCCGGAGCGATCGTGACATAGAGGTGATGGACGACGCCATGCGTGACCGCAACCGCGCCACTCACGCCGGTCACCGAGGACGCCGCCGCATCAGTCGCCGTGATGGTGCTGCTCCCCGCTTTCTTCAGGGTCACATTAAATGTCCCCACCCCATTCTTAAGCGCGGCGTCCGCCGGAAGAACAGCTTGCGGATCGCTGCTGGTAATCTTGACCGTACCGACGTAGGACGAAATCACCTTGTCGCCGGCATCCGCCGCAGTGACCGTCACACTCGCCGCCGTCCCCGCCACCGTCGTGGCCGGCGCGGTGACTAAAAACTTCGCCGGCGTCTGCGCCTCTGCACGGCTCAAAATTCCAAACACAAATCCCGCGCATAACGAAAGCACGGCGAACCGGCAAATCGCCACGTTCGAATTACGCCGCAAAGCGGCCCTGAAATGATAGTCCATAACTTCCTCCATCAGACAGCGTTGTCAAAAGCGAGGCCGCCTCGCGACGCATAGATTACCTTTGCGACAATAGAACCGCGCAAAAACCAACGAATTCGCTCCGGCGCCTTGAACATACCTATTATTCCATGGTCTCGTATAATTACCATATTTTGTTGTGAGGCGACACAGAACTACGGCCCGGACAGATTGCTCTGTCCGGGCCGGTGTTTGTATCCGTGAGATCGCAGGGCGCTTTACTGCTCCAGGATTTCCAGGCCGCTGATTTTGGCGTTCTGGTCGGGGCTGGTGGGCGTGGCGGCGACGCGGATTTTGATCTTGCCGTCGGGGCCAGGGGCGATGCCGCTGAACTCTTTGACGACGGCTTTGTTCATGCCGCCGGCGACTTTGAAGATATCGAAGTCGGTGAGGACAGGCTTGCCGTTGACATAGATGTTCTCGACGCGCATGCCGGGGTCGCCGTCGAAGATCTCGGCGAAGTGCAGGCGCACGGTGTACTTCTTGCCGGCGGGAACCGTGTAGGCGTAGGTCATGTCGTCGCTGTAGCGCTCGCTCTGGTAGACGCCCATGGGGGCGGCGTTCGGAGCGGTGCTGGTGTCGACGTGGTTGCCGCTGGCGCTCATGGCGCCCTCGGTTTGACTGGGATCGGCGAGGAAGCTGCCGACGTTCTCATCCGCGCCGGCGGCGACACGGATCGGAAGCGTGAAGGTCACAGGCTTGTCGAGTTCGGACGGCGCGGGCAGCGCGGCGTATTGGAAGTTCGCCGGCATGCTGAGCGGCGGCCGCACGGCGGCGGGCTTACCCCACATCTTGTTCGGCTTGGAGCCCATCGTCAGCTTCAGGGTTCCGCCGGCGAGCAGTTCTTTGTGCGTGAACCAGGTGCGCGCCATCGGCTTGCCGTTCAGCGCGGCCGACTGGATGTAGATGTTCTTGGGCGAGTTGTTCGCGGCGATCACCGTGAACACCTTGCCGCCGAGCTTCGGGTCCAAGTGGAGCGTCGCCTTGCTCACGATCGGGCTGCCGATCATGTAGACGCCGCTTGCAGGGTTGACGGGATAGAAGCCCATGGCGCTGAAGACATACCAGGCGGACATCTGGCCGCAGTCGTCGTTGCCGCACTGTCCGGCGGGCGTGTCGTTGTAGAACTTGTCCATAACCTCGCGAACCCGCTCCTGGGTCTTCCAGGGCGCGCCGGCGTAGTCATAGAGATAGGAGACGTGGTGGCACTGCTCGTCGCCGTGCGCAAACTGCCCAATGCGCCCGGTGATGTCCGGGATCCCCGTGTTGATCTTGGAACTGGCGTTGAACATGTCGTCCATGCGCTGGATAAACCCGGCGTCACCGCCGTAGAGCTTGATCAGGCCGGGAAGGTCATGCTGGACGGCGAAGGAGTACTGCCAGGCGTCGGCCTCCGTGTACTCATCGCCGACGAGACCGTTGTCGATGAAGTGCGGACGCCAGGAGCCGTCGGCCTTGCGGCCGCGCATGAATCCGAGGCGGGAATCGAAGTGATTGCGGTAGTTCGCCGAGCGGTTCAGGAACATCTCCGCGTCGTCGTTATGGCCCAGCGACTTCGCCATGCGGGCGATGCACCAGTCGTCGAACGAGTACTCGATGGTCTTGGAGGTCGCCTGGGCGCCGGGCTGGGAAGCCGCGTAGCCGAGGGTCTTGTAGGTGTCCAGGCCGCTGCGGTTCTGCATGGCGGTGTCGCGGATCGCCTGATACGCCTTCTCGGGATCGAAGCCTTTGAAGCCCTTGAAGTAGGCGTCCACAATGACCGGCGCCGAGTGGTACCCGATCATGCAGAAGGTCTCGCTGCCCCACAGAGGCCAGATCGGCGTGGTGTGCTGACCGTTCTCTTTGTACTCGGCCAGCATCGTGTTGACCAGATCGGAGACCCGGCCCGGTTCGACCAAAGTCAGCAGCGGATTCTCGGCGCGGTAGGTGTCCCAGAGCGAAAGCTCCGTATAGTTCTGGAACCCGCCGCCCGTGTGGACTTTGTGGTCCATGCCCATGTACGATCCGTCCACATCGTTGAACAGGATCGGCGCAAGATGCGAGAGGTAAAGGTTGGAGTAGAAGGTGCGCCGGACCGCCGGATCGGCAGAGGCGATCTCCACCGGCCCGAGCGCGTCGGCCCACTGCTTCTGCGTCGCCGTGCGCGTGGTATTGAAATCGAAGCCCGGGATCTCCGCAGCCAGGTTCTTGCGCGCGCCGTCGATGCCCGTGCCGGAGATGCCCACCTTCACCAGGACGCTCTCGCCCGCCGTCGTGGCAAAGTTGAACGCAGCCTTCAGATGGTTGCCCTTCGCCTCGCGCGTACCGTCCGGGAAGCGGCGGTCGT